>NZ_CANPWG010000009.1 GCF_947581915.1 Candidatus Palauibacter scopulicola | reverse complement strand
TTAGCGACTACTGGAGGCCGGTGCCTACTTCATCTTGTGAGAAATCCGGGCTAGGCGTGAGCTAATCGCACGCCCTTTCGCGCCGTGAGCGAACCGAGCTTCGCTCGAGCCGGCAGCGGACTCCGAACGAAACTTGACAGACAGCCTCTCGGTCCTCTATACATTCTCATGCGGTCGTTCAACCATCATGTGTCATTCAACACGCGATGGGCCGTCCCCTTTTCTCCAAGGAGGTCATAATGGGTCGTGCAAAAGCTGGAGACTGGCTGCGGAGGATGGTTCTTACTTTATCGCTCCTCGCGCTCATATCCGCGACCGGGTCTTCTCAGTCCCTTAGCGTATGTGACGAAGCGAAGCTCGAGGCGGATACCTGGTTCACTGCGAACGTGGACGTTGAATCGCTTACTTGGGAACGGTTGGCCGATTACTCCACGGGTGAACGCCGAGCGATCTTCCACCGACTGAGTGTCAGCGCTCGGAGTAATCTCTGGCGCGAGCATCTTTGGCGAATGGCGATGGACGATCAATTTGATTCCACGCAAAGGTCCTTCATTGAATCTGTACGCACCAACTATGATAAATATGTCGACAATCCCGACATGAGTAAGCCTGTCGTTGAAGAAGCATTGCAGCTTTTTGATCAAGAGAAGGTTCGAAGCGTTTTCTGGCAGTTGGGGCCGGCAACGACGGTCAGTGGCTCGACCCCCGCTGACGTACCCGATTCGTTTAGGTCCTGCGATTGTTGGTCGGATCCGTTCTGGGGCTGGTATTGTCCTATCGACATGTCATGCACAGGCGGTGGGTGCAGCGGTTTTCCTTTTGGCTGTGGTTTTCTGGGACTTTTTCCCTGTGATTCGCAATGCGAGTAGTAGCCGCTTCGAGTAAGTAAATGACTGGACGGGGCCTTGGGGGGAAGAGCCCCGTCCAGTTCCGTTCACTCCACTCGGCGAACGCGTCACGGCAGTGAGCGCCTGAAGGCACATCGGTTGCTTCAGTTCCAGGTGAGTGCGACAGCGGGCCGTTCAACTGTCGGGAAATATGCCATGCGCGAGCGACGGAGAACGGGGGAGTGTTCGGTTGCGCTCAGCGGATCGCGCTGCGGGCTGGTCGGGGAGATCCGTCGACCTGCCGAGCCGACTCCAAACGCCGCTCATGTGGGAAGAGAATCGAGAGCGAGGAGAGCCTCCGGGTCGTGCAGGAGCGGTACCAGCTCGGCCTCGCCACCATCCTCGAACTCCAGGACGCGCAGATCACGCTCACGCAGGCGGAGGTCGATCTCGTCAACGGCCGGTTCCAATACGAGGCGGCGCTCGCGGGAATCGAGGCCCTCCTCGGCCGGAGGCTCGACCAGCCGCAGCCCTGACCGCTCGCGTCGCCTGGCGTAGTCTCTTCAACGTCGGACCCGCGCGGGGTGTCCTCTCAGCGTGCTACCACGGCGCGGTTTCGCCGCCCCGCTGGCCCGTTCAGGGACCCGACACGAGACGAGATGCCGATGTCCATATTCGAACGCTGCAGGCGTCGCTTCCCCCGGCGCGGCAGGCCCCTGGGCCGTGCCGCGGTCTTCACGACGCTTGGACTCGCGGCCGCGGGTTGTGCGACTGGCGAGGCCAACGAACCCGAGCAGACGCTCCAGACGCTGACCGCGGGGCGCCAGACCATCGTCTCCAGCGTGGAGGCGACCGGGACGGTCGAACCGATCCGCGTGATCGAGGTCAAGTCGCAGGCGGGCGGCGAGGTCCTCGATCTGCCCGTCGAACTCGGGGACAACGTCGAACAGGGGACGCTCCTCGTGCGGATCGACCCGCGCGACGTGAACAACGCGCACGCCCAGGCGCAGGCGGATCTGGACGTGGCCGAGGCCCAGGCGGATGTCGCGGAACGCCAGCTCGAACGGGTCGAGGCCCTTCACGAGTCCGACATCGTGACCTCCGAGGAGCTGGAGAGCGCGATCCTCTCCGCGGCGAACGCGAGGGCTTCCCTCGTCCGCGCCACGACCAACCTCGAACTTGCCGAGGACAAGCTGGACGATGTGACGCTCAGGGCCCCGATCACCGGCACCGTCGTGGAGCGGACGGTGGAGCAGGGGCAGGTCGTCACCGGGACGCGCGACCTCACCGGCGGCACCGTGCTGATGCGGATGGCCGACCTCACCGAGGTCCAGGTGCGCATGCTCGTCGACGAGACCGACATCGGCCGGCTCCAGGCGGGACTCCCGGCGGACATCACCGTGGAAGCGTATCCGAACCGGACCTTCCGGGGGTCGGTCCTCAAGATCGAACCGCAAGCCGTGGTCGAGCAGAACGTGACCATGTTCGCCGTGCTCACGCGCATCTCCAACGAGGAGGATCTGCTGCGGCCGGGGATGAACGCGGATGTCGAGGTCGTGATCGGACGCCAGGAGAACGTGCTGGCGGTCTCGAACAGTGGGATCAAGACCCAGCAGGAGGCCATGCAGATCGTCCGGGCGCTCGAGATCGACGCCGATGTCAACGCGCTGCTGCGCGACTTCCAGAGCCAGGATCGGCCGGAAGGTGCGGAAGGGGATGGGCCGGCGGAGGGCGAGGAGGAGGCGATGATCGGCGGGGTTCCGATGTCGGAGTTCCAGTCGATGTCGCAGCAGGAGCGGATGCGCGTCTTCCAGAACATGTCGGATGAGGAGCGGCGCCGGATGATGCAGCAGTTCCGCGGCCAGGGAGGCGGGGGGCCCGGAGGTGGCCGGGGCGGCGCCGCACGGCAACCCGACGAGCCCCGCCCGGCGTTCGTGTTCAGGTACGATGCGGACGGCCTGCTCGACCTGAAGCCGGTCATGATCGGCCTCAGCGACTTCGACCACACGCACATCGTGCGCGGGCTGGAGGAAGGCGAGGAGATCGTCGCCGTACCCACCTCGCTCATCGCGCAGCAGGAGTTCCTCGACCGGATCCGCAGCCGGACGGCGCTGCCGGGCATCGGCGGAAGGTGATGAGGGACCGATGATCTTCTTCGAGATTCTCCGGGTGGCGATGGACGCGATCCGCGCCAACAAGCTGCGTTCGTTCCTGACCATGCTCGGCATCGTGATCGGGGTGGGGGCCGTGATCACGATGGTCGCCCTCGGGGAGGGCGCCCAGCAGCAGGTCGAAAACCAGATCGAGTCGCTCGGGACCAATGTGCTCACGGTTCGCGCCGGACAGGGGATGTTCCGCGGCGTGCGCGGCGGTTCGAACGCCCGGTTGACGACCGAAGACGTGGAGGCGGTGCGGCGGGGAGCCCCGGCCCTGGTGGAGGTCGCGCCGGAGATGCAGGGGCAGTTGCAGGTCCAGTTCGGACGCAACAACGCCAGCGTGCGGATTCTCGGCACGACTCCGAACTACATGGACGTCGAGAACCATACGCTCGAACTCGGCCGCTTCTTCGACGAGTCCGAGAACCGCGGCCGGCGGCGCGTCGCCGTGCTCGGAGGCGCAGTTCCGGCGGTCCTGAACAGCGAAACCGCCGAACTCGTCGGCCGGACGATCTCGATCCGGAACATCTCCTTCGAGGTCGTCGGAGTGCTGGAGGAGAAGGGCGGATCGGGCTGGTTCAACCAGGACGAGCAGATCTTCGTCCCGCTGGAGACGGCGCAGTTCCGGTTGCTCGGGACCGACCGCGTGAGCCAGTTCAAGGTCGTCGTCGAGAGTGAAGCGGCGATCCCGGTCGCGATGGTGCAGATCGAGGAGGTGCTCCGGCGCGAGCACCGCATCCCCTTGGGGCGGGAGAACGACTTCTGGATCTCGGACAGCGTGCAGTTCCTCGAGATGGCGCAGGAGACGACGCAGACGTTCACGATGCTGCTCGCCGGCATCGCCGCGGTCAGCCTCCTCGTCGGGGGCATCGGGATCATGAACATCATGCTGGTGTCGGTCACGGAGCGGACGAAGGAGATCGGCGTGCGCAAGGCGCTCGGCGCCACGAGGAGCGCGATCCTGCTGCAGTTCCTGCTCGAAGCCACGACGCTCTGCATGACGGGCGGCATCCTCGGCGTCGCGTTCGCGTACGGCGCGGCGGAGATGCTCTCGCGGTCGGCGGGCTGGACGATGGCCATCGCGCCGCAGGCCATCGGCCTCGCGGTCGTGTTCGCCGCGGCGGTGGGCATGTTCTTCGGCCTGTGGCCCGCCCGGCGCGCGGCCCGGCTCGATCCGATCGTGGCGCTCCGGTACGAATAGCGCCGCGGGGCCGGACGCCGCGCCCGTCAGGTCGCGCACACCCGGGTTGGCGGGACGTCGCGGGCCGACGTATGGTCCCGGCATGAGTGTTCCGCTGACATCCCTTCCGGATTCCGCCCGCGTCTGGATCTACGGGACGGATCGTCCGCTGACCCCCGAGGAGCGCGACGCGCTGATGGTCGACCTGCGCGCATTCGTCGATATCTGGACGGCGCACGGGGCCGCGCTCCGGGCGGGCGTGGACTGGGTCGAAGACCGGTTCGCGGTCGTCGCGGTCGACGAAGCCTCGGCGCCTGCGTCCGGGTGCTCGATCGACGCGATGGCCCGGCGGCTCGGCGCGCTCGAGGAACGCCTGGGTTGCTCGCTGCTCGACAGCACGCGCGTCTTCTACCGGGACGCATCCGGCGCGATCGAAAGCTGCGGGAGGGCGGAGTTCCGGGCGCGGGCGACGACGGGGGCGGTCGGCGAGGCGACCCCCGTCTTCGATCCCACCATCGACACGCTGGCGGCGCTGCGGGCGGGCGAACTCGAGCGGCCCGTCGCCCGTTCGTGGCACCGGCAACTCCTGGGCCGCCCCGGCGGACGGTTCTGACGCGGGGACCGGCGTGACGGGGGCCCCGGGGAGCGGCGCTTCCGGCGCCGCGCGGGGGAAGCTGGCCTTCGCCCTCTCGGGCGGCGGCGCACGGGCCGCCTACCAGACGGGCGTGCTAAGCTACATCGGCGGGCGGCTGCCCGGGCTTCGGGTCCCTCTCCTCACGGGCGTCTCGGCAGGCGCGATCAACGTTGGGTTTCTCGCCGCGTACGACGGAGATCTGCGCGCCGCGACCGAGGCGCTGAAGCGCCGCTGGCTCTCGCTCACGACCGAGGAAGTGCTGCGCACCAACCCCGCTTCCCTGCTCAAGGTGGGCGTACGGCTCGGGGGATCCCTGCTGGGCGGCGGAACCGGGCTGAGCCCCCGTTTCCGGAGTCTCGTCGACACGTCGCCGCTGCGTGAGTTCATCGAACGCGACGTCGACCGCGGGGAGATCGGGACCCGGATCAGGGCGGGGGACCTCGAGGCGGTGGGGCTCACCGCCATGTCGTACCAGACGGGGCGCACGGTCCTCTTCGTACAGGGAGACCCGCAGTCGGCGCCCCGGCCCGCGAGTTCACACTACCGGCTCGTGCGGACGGACATCTCGGTGGACCACATTTTGGCCTCCGCGTCGATCCCGCTCGTGTTCCCGGCCGTCAAGCTCGGGCAGCAGTACTACGGAGACGGGAGCTTCCGCACCGCCGCGCCGCTGGCGCCCGCGATTCACATGGGGGCGGACCGCATCTTCACGATCTCGGCCCGCTACCGGCGGTCCGAACTGGAGGCCCGGGCACCGGACACGACCGGATATCCGCCGCCGGCCAGAGTCCTGGGCCTGCTGCTGAATTCGGTCTTTCTCGACACGCTGGACTGGGACGCGGCGGCGCTGCGCCGGATCAATCTCCTCGTCGGCCGACTCCCTCCCGAAGCGTCCGAGCGCCAGGGTCTGCGCCATGTCGACCTGCTCATCCTGAGACCTTCCCGGGACATCGGGAAGCTGGCCCGCGACTTCGAGATCGAACTTCCCCCGGGACTAAGGTTTCTCGTGCGAGGTCTCGGCACGCCGGACATCAAGTCCGCCGACTTCGTTAGCTATCTCCTGTTCGAGAGCGAATACATCCGGACGCTGGTGGAACTGGGCGCCTCCGACGCGGAGGCGAACTGGGGCCGCATCGAGGCGTTCCTCACCTGACCGTGCAACGGACGATCGTCCACTTCGCAGACCTTCACCTCGACTCCCCGTTCGCGTGGTGCGAGGCGACAGGCGACGTGGCGCGGCGGCGGCGCGAGGCGCTTCGCGACACGCTGCTCGCGATCGTGGACCTCGTGCGCTCGACCGAGGCGGACGCGCTCTTCTGCGGAGGCGACCTGTACGAGCACGATCGCGTCACGCTGGACACGGCGAACTTCCTGCGGGAGACCTTCGCCTCCCTCGGCGCGGTGCCGGTCTACATCGCGCCCGGCAACCACGACTGGTACGGGCCGACGAGCGTCTACGCGACGGGGGGCTGGAGCGACAACGTCCACATCTTTCGGGATGCGGCGCTACGGGCGGTCTCCCTCGCGCCGGGGATCACGCTGTGGGGCGCCGCGCACTGCGCTCCCGCCAACACGGACAACTTCCTCGGCGGTGGCTTCCGGGTCTCCGGCGCGGGGGCGCACGTGGCGCTCTTTCACGGCGCGGAGCGGTCGTGGCTCGCGGCACAGGGTGAGGGGAAGGCGCCGCACGCCCCCTTCGAGACCGCGGAGATCCCGGACAGCGGTCTGGATCACGCGTTTCTGGGCCACTATCACCGGCCGGCGGACGGCGCGCATCACACCTATCCCGGCAATCCCGACCCGCTGCAGTTCGGAGAGGAGGGGGAGCGCGGGCCCGTCGTGGCGACGATCGACGCGGAGGGGGAGGTCACGCGCGAGCGCCACGTCGTGGCGGTCACCCCGGTGCACGACCTGCGGCTCGATGTCACGGGCCTCACGAATCGGCAGCAGATTCGGGACGCCCTGCGCGCGAAGACGGAGAGCCTCGCGGGACTCGCGCGCCTCACGGTGTGCGGCGACCTGGAGCCGTCGCTCGACCTCCAGGAGGACGCGATCCGCGAACAGTTGCTCGAGGCGTTCGACGCCGTGCAGATCCGGAAGTCGGATTTGCACCTGGCGTACGACCTCGACGAGATCCGCGGGGAGCCCACGGTGCGGGGACAGTTCGTCGAGGATGTGCTGGGAGCGGGGTTGCCGGACGATGAGGAGCGCCGCGTTCTGAGGATGGGACTCCGGGCTCTCGACGGCCGCGACGATCTCGAGGTGCTGTGATGCGCTTCGAGTCCGTGACGGCCCACCGTTTCGGCCCCTTCCGCGACGAGACGCTGGAACTGGCGCCGGGGATGAACGTCGTCTTCGGCCGCAACGAGGCGGGCAAATCGTCCTGGCACGCGGCGCTGTATGCCGGGCTCTGCGGCATGCGGCGCGGCAAGGGGGCCATGCGAAAGGAGGAGAAGAGGTTCGCGGAGCGCCACAGGCCGTGGGACGACGACGAGTGGGAGATCGGGGCCATCGTCGCCCTCAAGGACGGCCGGCGCGTGGAGTTGAGGCACGACCTGGCGGGGAAGATCGGGAGTTCGGCGGAGGACACGAGCGTCGCGGGGCGGGACTATTCGAGCGAGATCCTGTTCGACGGGGCGCCGGACGGCTCCCGGTGGCTGGGTCTGAACCGCCGCTCGTTTCTCGCCACGGCATGCGTGCGCCAGGCGGACATTCTCAAGGTCCGGGCTGATCCCGAATCGCTGCAGGAGGACATGCAGCGCGCGGCGGCGACGGCGGGGGTGGACCAGACGGCGGCTGCCGCCCTGCAACGGCTCGAGGACGTTCTCCGCGAACGCGTCGGGTCGACCCGGGCTCCGACGAAACCGCTCATGCTGACCGCACAGCGGGTGGCGGAGGCGTGCGAGGCGCTGGAGGCGGCCCGCGAGGCGCACCGCGATTTTCAGGAGCGTCGCGCCGAGGTCGAGACGCTGGAACGAGCGGCGAGGGACGCCCGGCGCCGCGTGGAGGCGGCGGAGGCTGCGCTCGCGAGCGTGGAGGCGGAGGCGCTCGCGGAGCGGCTGCGGGAGGCGCGGGGTCTACACGAGGCGTTCCCCGAGGGGGCCCCGCACCCGGTCCCCGAGGGCGGCGGGCTCACGCGAACCGTCACCGAAGCGCTCACCACGTGGCGAAATCTCCCGGCTCCGGTGGAGTTGAACGGGCCCTCGGCGCGCGAGATCGAGGAGAGGATCGAGGGGGCCGATGCGGAGCTTGCGGCCGCGCGGGCGGTCGTCGCGGAGGACGCCGCCGCGGAAGCCGAGGCTCGCCTCGCCACTGCGCGGGAGCTGCACGCGCTCTTCCCGCAGGGCGGCCCCCGGGTCTCCCCGGAGGAGGACGCGCGCATGGGAGAGATCCGCGACGCGCTCCGCGCATGGGAGTCGCTCTCAGCGGTTGAAGCGCCGGCCGGCCGCAGCGCGGAGGACCTCGAGGAAGAGCTGGCCAGCCTCGAAGGGCGACGGCGGGCGCCCCCCGCGGAACGCCCGGCCGCGCGAGCCGCAATGTGGCTGGCTGCTTCGGCGGTCGTGGCGGCAGGGGGCCTCGCCCTCGCGCTGCTGGCGCCCGATTCGCGCTCCACGGGGCTGATCCTGTTCGCGGTCGGGGCGGCAGGCGTCCTCTCCCACAGGTTCGCCAGAACACGCACCGACCGCTCGGAGATCGCGCTCGCCCTGGACGTGCGCCACGACAGTCTCCGGCGCGAACTCGCGGCAGCGCGCGCGGAACGGGAGCGCTACGAAACCGGACGCCGGCAGTGGGGCGAGGCGGTGGGGCGCATGCGCGAGGTCGCCGATCCGGCCGACGCGGGAGCGGCTGAATCGGCGACGGAACCGGAAGCGCTCGCGGACGCGCTGCGCCGCCAGTTGGAGTCCCGGCAGGCCGGACGAGAGAAGGCCGCGCAGCTGGGAGCGCAGTGGGACGAGCTTCAGGGGCTGCTGGCCGGCTCCTCCTTCGACGCGCTTGTCGCCGAGACGGATCGGCTGCGCGAGGCGGCGGATTCCCTCGTCGCGGATGCGGCCGAGGCCGCGCTCGCGGACGCGAGGGCCCGCGGTATCACGCCGGGAGAGCTGGGCGAACTCGAACGGCGGACCGCGGAGCGACGTCGGACGTGGAGCGACGATCGAGCCCGGCGCCTGGCGGCGGAGACGCGACACCAACAGCGGTCGGCACGGGCCGCCGATGCGGCGGACAAGCTGCGGGAAGCCGGCGCGCAGGTGGGCGTGACCGCCGAAGGTGCCGAGAATCTGGCTGCCGCGCTGGAGCAATGGCGCGCCGGACGGGAGCGGGTGCTCGAGGAAGCCGGCGAGCGCAGCGAATCATGGGACCGCCTGCAACAGTTGCTTGGCGAGCGGACGCTGGATGAGTTCGCGGACGACGTGGAGCGACGCCGCCTCAGGGCCGCCCGGCTCGCCGGCCGGAGCGGAGCGGACGTCGGCGAGGCTCGGGCGGAGCGGGTCACCGAGGCGACGCTGGGGAAGCTGAAGCGGGAGGCGGA
The DNA here is from genome assembly GCF_947581915.1 of Candidatus Palauibacter scopulicola. NCBI lineage: Bacteria > Pseudomonadati > Gemmatimonadota > Gemmatimonadia > Candidatus Palauibacterales > Candidatus Palauibacteraceae > Candidatus Palauibacter > Candidatus Palauibacter scopulicola. The sequence continues at coordinate 67,169 of NZ_CANPWG010000009.1, read as the reverse complement.
GGCGGCCCGCGAGGAGGTGCTGCGGGCGGGCGGCCAGCTCACCGAACGCGAACACCATCTCCCCAGCGTCGCGGATGCGGAAGACGCGCTGGCGGCGGCCGAACGGGAACAGGAGAGGATCGAGCGCCTCAAGGACACGCTGGACTGCACGGTCGGATTCCTCGAAGCGGCGCAGGAGCGCGTGCTGCGCGATATCGCGCCCATACTGACGCAGACCGTGCTCGAGTGGCTGCCCGGGGTGACGGACGGCCGCTACACCGGCTGCCGAATCAACCCGGAGAATCTGCTCGTCGAGGTCCGGAGGCCGGGCGGACGCTGGCGTTCCGCCGAACTGCTCTCCCATGGCACGGCGGAGCAGATCTACCTGCTGCTCAGGTTCGCGCTCTCGCGGCATCTCACGCGCGAAGGCGAGAACTGTCCGCTCATCCTCGATGATGTCGTCGGCGCTTCCGACGCGGTGCGGAAACAGGCGGTGCTGCGGACGCTGCACGCGCTCGCGCGCTCGACCCAGGTCATCCTCTTCACGCACGAGGACGATGTGCGCGACTGGGCAAGGGAGAACCTCACGGGATCCGGCGCCCGCCTCATCGAACTCGCCGGGAGGAGGATCGAGAACGGCCGAGACGATCGGCCCGCCGCTACTTGAAGACCTTGTAGTCGGTCGAGTGGCCCGGGTTCACCTTCGCGGTCGGGTCGATGTGGTGGACCGCGTTGTTCACGGCGATCGCGGCCTCTCCGAAACCGGTCGAGATCAGTTCCAGCTTCCCGTCGTAGGTGGCGATGTCCCCCGCGGCATAGACGCCGGGGATGTTCGTGCGCATGCGCGAGTCCACCACGATGCACCTCTTGTGCAGCTCGAGCCCCCACTCCGCGATCGGCCCGATGTTCGGGACGAAGCCGATCAAGGCGATGATGTCGTCCACCTCGATTCGCTCCGTTTCCTTGGTCTTCGTGTGCCGGATCGTCGCGGCCTCCACCCGCTCGCCGCCGTGGATCTCCGTCACGGTGTAGAAGGTCCGGAGCTGCAGTTCACCCCGTTCATGCGCGCCTTCGACCTGGGCGACCGTGCTCTCGTGAGCCCGATAGCGGTCGGTCCGATGGATATGCGTGAGTTCGCCGGCGATGCTCCGCAGCGCCCAACTCCAGTCGAAGGCGGAGTCGCCGCCGCCGACGAGGAGGACGCGCTTCCCGCGGAACGCCTCGGGGTCCTTCACATTCGTCGCCAGGCCCCGGTTCAGGAACTCATCCCAGCCCGGCACGCGCAGCGTCCGGCTCTTGAAGGCGCCTTTCCCCCCCGCGATGACGACGGTGCGCGTGGGCCGCGGCCCCTTGTCCGTGCGCAGGTCGAACGCGCCGTTCCCCGGATTGAGTTCGAGGACGCGCTCCTCGAGGCAGACCTCCGCGTCGAACTGCAGGCCCTGCGTGACGAGTTCCCGCGCCAGGTCCTTGGCGAGCACCCGGGGGAAACCGGCGACGTCGAAGACGTCCTTCTCGGGGTACAGCGCCGTCAACTGGCCCCCGAGTTCGGGAAGGACATCGATGATGCGGGCCGAGACGCCGCGCATCCCGGCGTAGAACGACCCGTACAGGCCGGTCGGACCGCCCCCGATGATCGTGATGTCGACCGTTTCGTTCTTCAAACCCAAGCCATTCAAGCCATCCGGCGATCCGTCAGACCGCGCTCTTCCATTTCCGCCGGAGGCAATGCGTCCCGTAGTCGATGATCGCCCATGCCGACGTCACGCCGACGAGCAACACGAGTGCGGGAACATACCGAGGGTTGAAAATGAGGGCGAGGAGCGTAAGAAACTGCAGGCCGGTGGCGATTTTCCCCGGCCACCGGGGCTTGAAGGGGATGATGATGGAGACGAGCCGGGCCAGGAGGTAGCACCCGGCCGTGTAAAGGTCGCGGAGGATCAGGATCACGAACGAAACTCCGTCGAGGCCGCCCGCCGCGAGGAAGCCGGAGAGGGCGAGCAGGACGAAGAGCTTGTCGCAGAGCGGATCGAGCAGGAGGCCGACCTGGGAGCGCGTACCGCTCACGCGGGCGATGAACCCGTCGAGGACATCCGTTGCTCCCGCCGTGGCCACGAGCACGGCCATCATGCGGGGATCCGAGACCACGATGAAGGCGAGGCCGAGCGGCACCCGGCTCAGGGACAGGAGGTTCGACAGGGTCAGAAACCCCGGATCGTGTGTCTGTATCGGATTCCTCCGCTTCGACCTGGTCGACGGACCCGCCCCACGCACGGGAAGATGCACGTTCCTGGGGCGGGTCTCCAGTGCCCCGGCGAGCGTCGCCGAGGGTTCGCCGAATACCGCGCGATGCACGAGGGCTACTGCGGAAGCTCGGCGCTGGCCGTAGCGCTGTCATCGCTGTCCGGCCGCGGATCCAGCATCACCATGTCCTCCACGACCACGTCCACGGTGGGGATCGCGATGCCGTCGCGCTCGAACGATCCGTACTCGAGGTGGCCCTCCACGTAGAGGCGCGAGCCCTTGTGCACATACTCACCGACCATCTCCGCCTGACGGCGCCAGAAGGTGAGCCGGTGCCAATCCGTGCGACGCTGGGTCTCCCCGTTCTTGCGGAACACGCGGTTTGTCGCGAGCGACAGGTGTGCGACGGCGGTGCCGGAGGCGGTCTCCCGCACATCGGGGTCGCTGCCGGCGTTTCCAACGAGAATGACCCGGTTCACCGTTCTCGACATGATTCTCTCCTTTGCGATGCGTGAGTGGGCACACGGACTGCAGTCCGAGGCACGCGAATCTCCGATCCGCGGACGAAACCTCAAACCGCATCTCCGCCACGACCGGAACTGGCCGGTCCCGCCTTGACGACGCGACCGGAAGAGGGTCTGCTCAGGGATGATCCGGACGGACCTCTCTTCCGACGTCGCACGCATCCGGGCCCGCCGGGGCCTGATCCTGATCGCCTTCGCCGTCGTTCTTTCGGCCGCGATCTCCGTCATCGAACTCATTGTCCGCGCGACGCTCGAAGGCCCCCGAATCACGGCGGTGGCCCATTCGGCGGAGGGGCTCGGGCCGGGTTCCGCCGTCTGGGTGGCCGGGAGGTCGGTGGGGCGCGTGCTGTCGATTTCCTTCCGCCCTCCCGAAGCGAACCGCGGCGATGCGTCGTTCGGGAGCCACGTCGTGATCGAGGCCGTCATCGACCGGGTCGCCGAACCCATCCTGCGGGCGGATGCCACCGCCGACGTCCGGCCCTCGGACCTCGTGGCGCCCGTCGTCCTCTCCGTGGATCCGGGCACGGGTTCCGCACCCCCCTGGAACTACTCGGACACGCTGCGGGCTTCCGGTCCGCCGATCGAACCGGAGACGGTCATAACGCTGGCGGATTCCCTGCTGCGGGCGGTGCGCGCGCTCGAAGTCGACGCCTCCGAGGCGCAGGACGCGCTCGGTTCGGATCAGGGCTCGCTGGCCCGCTTTCGGGAGAATCCGGGCACGCTGACCGGGCTGCGAAGCAGGCTCGAGTCGCTGGAGGAGCTGTTTCAGCGAGACTTTCAGCGCTCGTCCCTCGTGCGGCTCGCGACGGACACGCTCGTGAGCGCCGCCGCGCGCCGCGCGCAGGAACGGTTCGCGGCCTGGGAGGCGTCCCCGCAACTCGCGAACGGCGTCGGCGATCTTGAATCGACGGTCGAGGCGCTGGACGCCGTGATGTCTCGAGTCGCGGCGATGGTCGAGCGGCTGGAACGCGGCGAGGGAACCGCGGGCCGGGCTCTCGTAGATGGGGAGATCCGGCGCCAAATCGCCGCCCTGCGCACCGCAGCCGCCGCATTGGCGGAGGAGCTCGGCTACAACCCGTCACGCTGGCTGCGCATCCGCGTCTTCTAGTTCGCGAGCTGACGGCCGGCTGGCCGCCGGCTAGAGCCTCCGCTTTGGAAGGCCGCCGTGGACGGCGAATCTGAGCAGTTCCGTCTTTCTGCCGCGCTTTCTCCGAATCCCGATGATGACGTGGTCGACGACCTGGTCGCGGTCTTCGATGGACACGGCCACATCGACGGACCCATCCGCGGCCGTGATCCGCGTCCGCACCGACCGGCCGGGTTCCGCGTCCGCCGTACGTGCAGGATTGCGACACAGCGTGCGGGAGGAGCGGCGCCCCCCGGGCACCGGCCGCGACAACTTCAGCAAACGGAACCAGTCCGGCTGATAGCTTATCCGCCACAGATTGCCGAGCTGGTCGAGTCCCCTTCCTTCGCGATTGTGTCTGGCCATCCGGCGCTCGATGTCGCAGTTACGGTTGCGGCCCGGTCGCCTTGACCGTGCCCGGCGGCACCATTATGGTCGGTGGGTCCACCTCGGACCACATCCCCCGGCCGCAAGCAGGACACCTCACGAACCGACCATGCCGCACGCGGCGTGGCTGCAGCCCGGCTCACTCTCTTCCGGAGGCAGGCGATGGACATCGCCGAACTCAAGTCGAAGTCGATCGGCGAGCTTCATGACATGGCCGAAGAACTCGACATCCACAACTTCTCGGGCCTTCGAAAACAGGACCTGATCTTTCGGATCGAACAGAATCTCCTCGATTCCGACATCGTCCTCCGTGGCGAGGGTGTCCTCGAGATTCTGCCGGAGGGCTACGGGTTTCTGCGGAGCCAGGACTGGAACTACCTGTACGGCCCGGACGACATCTACGTCTCCCCGTCGCAGATCAAGCGCTTCGACATGCGGACGGGGGACACCATCCAGGGCCGCGTGCGGCCGCCGAAGGAGGGAGAGCGTTACCTCGCCCTGCTGAAGGTCGAGACGCTCAACGGCGTGGACCCGGACAAGGCGAAGCACCGGATCGCGTTCGACAACCTCCGGCCGCGCTATCCGGAGGAACGGCTCGTCCTCGAGCAGGAGGACGGCGACGTGTCGATGCGGATTCTGGACCTCATCGCGCCGATCGGCAGGGGGCAGCGGAGCCTCATCGTCTCCCCGCCCAAGGCCGGGAAGACGATTCTCCTGCAGAAGATCGCGAACGCGATCGTCGCGAACCAGCCGGACGCGAAGGTGATCGTACTCCTCATCGACGAGCGGCCCGAAGAGGTCACGGACATGGAGGAGAACGTTCCGGCCGAGATCATCTCATCCACGTTCGATGAGCCGGCCGATCGCCACACGCAGGTGGCGGAGATGGTGATCGAGAAAGCCAAGCGGCTGGTCGAATACCAGCACGATGTCGTGATCCTCCTCGATTCGATCACGCGCCTCGCGCGGGCCTACAACACGACGGTCCCCCACTCGGGCAAGATCCTCTCCGGCGGCGTGGATGCGAACGCGCTCCACCGGCCGAAGCGCTTCTTCGGCGCGGCGCGAAACATCGAGGAGGGAGGCAGCCTCACGATCATCGCGACGGCCCTGATCGAGACGGGCAGCCGGATGGACGAGGTCATCTTCGAGGAATTCAAGGGCACGGGGAACAGCGAAGTCCTGCTGGACCGCCAGATCTCCGACAAGCGGATCTACCCCGCGATCGACCTCAACCGTTCGAGCACGCGCAAGGAGGAACTCCTCCTGAACGAGGTCGAACTCAACCGGATGTACCTGCTGCGGAACTTCCTCTCCGACATGCCGCCGGCCGAGGCGATTCAGTTCATGATCGAGCGGCTGCAGCGAACGGACACGAACCAGGAGTTCCTCGACTCGATGGCTGGCGGATAGCCGGGTTCGCGGCTCGCGGGCGCCATCTGCGCGGGCGCCGGGTCACGGTGTTTCCAGCCAGCGGTCTTCCAGCACCTCCAGCAGCGCCGAGTGCGTGGCATCCCCCACCGTCAGCGTCACCCGGTACGTGCCCGGGGTCACGGGCAACCCGGCCCCGCCCTGGCCCTGAAGGGCCGGGTTCATGCGCAGATTCCAGGCCACCCGGTTCAGCCCCATCCGGCCGGGCCCCTTGAGTCCGCGCACGACCCTCCCGGTCGCGAGGTCCGAAATCTCGATCGACACATCGGCCGGAGCGCTCAGGTAGTACTGGATCATCGTACCTGCCGGCGCGCTCTCGCCCGTCCAGTTCTTGTCGCCCGTGACCGAGCGGCTGCGCCGGAACTCGTTTTTCCAGAGGACGGCGGGACGGGGGTCGAAGAGGTGGGCGTCGCTTGCCAGGATGCTGTCGGTCATCGCCTGAAGGGCCGTGACGTCGTCGAGGACGTAGACGCTGCGACCGTGCGTCGCGAGTACGAGGTCGTTCTCGCGGGGGTGGACGAGCACGTCGTCGATCCGGACCACGGGCAGGCCCGGCATGAAATCGTGCCACGTGCCGCCCTCATCGAACGAGACGTGGAAGCCGAACTCGGTGCCGACGTAGAGCAGACGGGGGTTCCGCGGATCCTGCCGGATCGTGTTCACGTTTCCGAACGCGGGCAGATTCGACGAGATGTCCTCCCACGTCGCGCCGTAGTCGCGGGTCACGTACACGTAGGGGCGAAGGTCGTCGTTCTTGTGCCCGTCGATCGATACGTACGCGGTCGCCGCGTCCGCATGCGAGGCTTCCACGCGGGACACGTAGTGGCGCGTCGTACCCCCGGGGAGATTGCGGCTGACCTCGGTCCAGGTCGCACCGCCGTCACGGCTCACCTGGATGTTGCCGTCGTCGGTCCCCGCCCAGAGGAGGCCCGGGACGATGGGCGACTCGGCGATCGACGTCATGCTGCCCCACATCGAGACGCCGTCGTTTCGCGACAGGGTGCACTCCGTCCCGCGCTCGAACTGCGAGCATCGCGGGATGCCGTTGGCCACCCCCATCACGACCACCGCGTCTCGGTCCACGTCTTTCGTGAGGTCCGGGCCCATCGTCCACGTCTCTCCACGGTCGCGCGATGTGAAGAACCGGTTGCCACCCGCGTGCAGGATGCGCGGGTTGTGGGGCGAGAGGAGGAAGGGCGTGTTCCAGTTCCACCGGATCCCGGTGTCGACCGACGGGACCGGCGCGATGTTGGTGTCCATCGGGTCATCTTCATCCGGGACCCGCGGCGTGATCGGACGCGAGACGCCCTCGCGCAGATCCACGCGCCGGAGACGCCCGTTCTGCGACTCGACGAACACGATCGCCGGGTCCGTCGGGTCGACCTGCGTGTAGAAGCCGTCCCCGCCACCGACCCGGTACCAGTCCTGGGAGAGGATCGGCCCCGAGCGCACCGAACTCGGCCCGCACCAGGTCCCGTTGTCCTGCAGGCCGGTGCACACGTAGTAGGGGCGCCGCATGTCCACGGAGGCGTGGTAGGGCTGTCCGACGGCCGACGGGCGCAGCGCTTCCCAGGTCTCTCCCTGGTCCCAGCTCACATCGACCCCTCCATCGTTGCCGATCACGAGGTGGTCGTGGTCGGCCGGATCGATCCAGAACGCGTGCTGATCCACGTGACCGTACCCGCTCAGCACCTCCCAGCTGCGGCCGCCGTCGCGTGACTTCGACACCCGCTGGTCCACGGTATAGACGAGGTCCGGATCCTCGGGGGAGACGCGGATCTGGCTGAAGTACATGGGGCGTCCGTTCTCGTTGCTCCGGAACTCCCATGTGCGGCCCTGGTCCGCCGAACGCCACACCCCGGACCACTGCGGGTCGGGCGGGAGCGAGTCAACCCTCGCAAGCCTGCGCCATTCGTCCTGCTCCTCTTCGGAGAGCGGCGACTCGCGGTCCGCGGCGACTTCGATCTGGGCGTAGACGACAGCGGGATCAGCGGGCGTCATGGCGAGCGCGATCCGGCCCAGGGTACCGGCAGGCAGTCCGCCTCCCTCGACGGGCGACCAGCTCTCTCCGCCGTCCCCCGACCGCCAGATTCCGCTTCCCGGCCCGCCGCCCACGAAACAGCACACGGTGCGTCGACGCTGATAGGTGGAGGCGAACAGGACATCGGGATCGGAGGGGTCCATGACGAGGTCCGTCGCGCCGGTGTCCTCATCGATCGCCAGCACGTGGCGCCAGCTCTCCCCTCCATCGCTGGACTTGAACACGCCGCGCTCCGCGTTGGGGCCGAAGAGATGGCCGACGGCGGCCACCCACACGACATCCGGATTCGTCGGGTGGACGAGGACGCGCGCTATGCTCTGCGTCTCCCGAAGTCCCATGTGCGCGAACGTGGCGCCGCCGTCGGTGCTCTTGTAGACGCCGTACCCGAACGACGAACTCTGCCGGTTGTTCGCCTCGCCCGTACCCACGTAGAGGACGTCGGGAGCGGAGGGCGCGAGGGCGAGGGCGCCGATGGAGTGCGTCTCGTAGCTGTCGAAGATCGACTCGAACGTCGTCCCGCGGTTCGTCGTCTTCCACAGACCGCCGGTCGCGAAGCCGACGTAGAAGATCCGCGTGTCGTCGGGGTGGACCGCGAGGTCGTCGACGCGGCCGCCCTGCCCCGTCGGCCCGATGGACCGCCACCGGAACCCCAGGAGCAGCGGGTGTCCGGGGGCGTTGAGGACGGCCTCCGTGTCTTCATCCGCCGCTCCGTCCTGGGCATGGACGGTCGGCGGCGGCAGCGTGAGTGCGGCCGCGAACAGCGCGAGCACGATCGTCGAGGGGGCGCATGTGCGCGATGCGTATGGCATGGAGTTCTTTCTTTCGGTACGGACGGGGGTGGCCACCCGGCATTATCCGACCGGCAGTCGGAGTCTGTCAAAGCCGAAACCGCTCGGGGGGCGCTGCGAAACGGACGGCGACTTGCCCGCGCGACCGCTGAAAAGCATGCTGCGGAGGGCCGCGCGACTGGAGGATCCATGCCGATATACGAGTACCGGTGCCGCGAGTGTTCACACGAGTTCGAACTCCTGGTGCGGGGTTCCATGACGCCCGCGTGCCCTCCGTGCGGGAGTGCGGAGCTGGACCGACTCATCTCCCTTCCACGCGTCCACTCCGATGCGCGCAGGGAACGGTCGCTCGCCGCGGCGAAGAAACGCGACGCGAAGCTCGGGAGCGAACGCACGCGGGCGCAGCGGGAGTACGAGCTGAGCCACAACGACTGATCCCTGCGGGGGGACGCGCCGGGACCTGCGAATGCGGTGATCCGTGAGACGGACGGGCGGGCGAGGCGGATGGAGATGACGGGATGACGGAAACCTACGCGCAGGCGCTGGCCGAGCACGGGATCGAGGACGTACAGCCCCTCTACCGACGACTCCTCCTGCGGTTGAAGTCGCGCGATGGCGGAGCCTACGAGCGCGCCGTCGCGCGCTACCGGGCGGACGTGGAAGGCGTGACGGAGGGACAAGAGGCGCTGGCGGCGTGGCTTTCCTACGGGGCGTGGCTGGCGTCCAGCCTGGAGCCCGGGGGACTCTTCACGATTTCCGAGGAAGGACTCGCGGCGCGCGCGCCGGACCCGTTCCCGACGGGCCCCATGCTGATCCATCTGCCCGAGGCGGCGAACCGCAGGGGCTTCGTGATCGCCATGCCCGCGGCCCCGTCCGAAGCGCAGCGCGCGACGGCCGACCTGCTGTGTGAGTAGGTCCCGCCGGCCGGAACCGACGCGGGATGACGATGAGGCGGATGGTTGAGGTGGAAGAGGAGGCACGGCAGTGACGCAAGGCACCCTGCAGCACGAACGCATCGAACCCCGCGCGCTCGAACAGGAAATGCGCGAGTCGTTCATCGACTACTCGATGAGCGTCATCGTGCAGCGCGCGCTTCCCGATGCCCGCGACGGCCTGAAGCCGGTGCATCGCCGAATCCTGTACGCAATGCTGGAGGAGGGGATGCGCCCCTCGCGGCCGCACAAGAAGAGCGCGACCGTCGTGGGCGACGTGCTGGGCCGGTATCACCCGCACGGGGATGGCGCGGTGTACGACACCATCGTCCGCATGGTCCAGGACTTCTCCCTGCGCTATCCGCTCATCGACGGCCAAGGCAACTTCGGGTCGATCGACGGAGATTCCGCCGCCGCCTACCGCTACACGGAAGTGCGGATGACGCCGGTCGCGATGGATCTCCTCGCGGACATCGAGCGCGACACCGTCGACATGCGGCCCAACTTCGACGGGCGCCTCAGCGAGCCGGTGGTGCTGCCCTGCCGGCTGCCGCACCTCCTGCTGAACGGCAGCGACGGGATCGCGGTCGGCATGGCGACGAAGATCCCGCCGCACAACGCCGGGGAACTCCTCGCCGCGGTCGACCACCTCGTCGCGAACCCGCATTGCGACAGTGAAGAGCTGCTCGCCCGCCTGCCCGGGCCGGATTTCCCGACGGGCGGTTACATCCAGGGCCGGGCCGGCATCGAGTCCGCCTACCGGACCGGGCGCGGACGACTCGACATGCGCGCCAGGGTCCACCTCGAGGAGGGCAGGTTCGGGAAGAGTTCGCTGATCGTCACGGAACTCCCTTACCAGGTGAACAAGACGCGCGTCATCGGGCAGATCACGAAGCTCGTGCGCGCCGGGCGGACCGATGCGATCACCGACCTGCGCGACGAGTCCGACCGCGACGGGATCCGGCTCGTGATCGAACTCAAGCGCGACGCGAAGCCGAAGAAGGTGCTCGCGACCCTGTTCAAGAAGACGCAGCTCCGGTACACGTTCGGCGTGATCATGCTCGCTCTCGTCGATGGCAAACCGGAGGAGCTGGATCTGAGGAGAGTCCTCGGCACGTGGATCGACCATCGCCTCTCCGTGATCCGCCGCGGCGCCGCGCACGACCTCGCCCGGGCCGGGGACCGCGCACACGTCGTCGAGGGATTGCGGACGGCGCTCGACGAGATCGATCGCGTCATCGACATCATCCGCGGCTCGGAGACTCCGGCGGCCGCGCGGACGGGACTCCTCGCGGCGTTCGACCTCACGGAGCGCCAGGCGGACGCGATCCTCGCCATGCGGCTCGTGCGGCTCACGGGCCTGGAGCGGGACAAGCTGGCGGAGGAACTGAGCGCGCTGCGGGAGGAGATCGCGCGCCTCACCGCCCTGGTGGAGGATGAGGCGGCTCGGCGGGCATTCCTGCGGGAGGAGATCCGGGAACTCGCGCGACGCTACGACGACCCCAGGCGAACGGAGATCCTCGAAGACGACGCGGAGATCCGGCTTTCCAAGGGTGGCGGCGGCGAGGCGCAGCTGGTGCTCGTGAGCCGCGGCGGCTATGTGAAGGCGCAGCCCGCCGCGACCGGCGGGGGGATGGCGGGCGCCGAAGCGCTGTCCGCCCGCGAAGGCGATTTCGCGCGCCACGCGTTCCTGGCGCGGGGGACGCACACGCTCCTCGCGGTCACGGCCCGCGGCAACGCCCATGCGCTACCCGTGTCGGCGCTGCCGAGGGGCACGCGGAGCTCCCGGGGCCGCCACCTCGAAGAGTTCATCGAGCTGGACTTGGGAGACGAGATCGTCGCGCTGCTCGCGGCCGAGACGTTCGCCGATGACCGATTCCTCGTGGTGGCTACGAGACGGGGTCACGTGAAGCGCTCGGCGCTGTCGGAGTACGCGAACGCCCGCAGCGCGGGCATCATCGGAGCCGGGATCGCGCGCGGCGACGAGGTCGCGGCCGCGTTCGTCACCGAAGGGGGCAGTGACCTCCTGTTCGCGACGCGATCCGGTCAGGCCATCCGCTTCCCCGAGTCCGCAATCCGCGCGATGGGCCGTACGGCCCGCGGGGTGAAAGCCATCGACCTCGCGGCGGGCGACGTGGTGGTCGCCGCGGCGGCTCCGCGCGCCGACTCCGACCTGCTCGTGGCGACCGCCGCCGGCTACGGGAAGCGCATCCCGTTCACCGAATTCAAGGTCCAGGGTCGAGCGGGCAAGGGCTTCGCGATCCTCCCCGAGCGGGCGCGCACCGGCGGTCTCGTCGGATTCATCGAGGCGCACGACGCGGACGAGGTGGCCTGGGAATTGTCCGATGGGTCCGTAGAGGCGACCTTGGCGGCCAGCGTGATCCGCCGCTCGCCCCGGGAGGCTGGGCGCCCGGCCGTGCGGCTGCCCGCCGGCGTTGCGGTGGAGGCGGTGCACCCGATGCACTCGGGACGCCGCGCGCGCTCCGGATCTCGTTCCCGCGGCGAAACCGGCGACCAGGCCTTCCGGGAAACGCCCTCGGCGGATGAGGATTCGCAGGCCGAGTTGGAGTTCGAAGCATAAGGAGGGTCCATGCTGAGACTCTGTACGATGTTGGCGGCGTCCGCGCTCGTCGCGTGCGGCGGCGGGGCGCCGGACGACGGTGGCGGGGCCGCGACGGCCGCCGCGGCGCCGGACGAGACCGCGGCCGTGCACGCCGCGCGGCTGGCCGAGAGTCTCGGTGGACGGGAGGCGTGGGATCGAACGCGATACCTGTCGTTCCGCTGGATCGTGGAACGCGACGGCGAGATCGTGGCGAACCGTGAGCATTCGTGGGACCGGTACGACGGACGGTATCGCGTCGCCTATGCGGTGGACGGGACGCCCCATCTGCTGCTCTTCAACGTGAACGAGGTCGAGCCGCACCCCGAGCTCGACAAGGTCCCGGCCGGACGCGCATGGGTCGGGGGGGAGGAACTGGCCGGCGCGGCGCGGGACTCCGCGCTCCGGCGCGGCTATGGCGCCTTCATCAACGACACGTACTGGGCGATCATGCCGTTCAAGTGGGACGACCCGGGCGTTCATCTCGCCTACGAGGGGACGCGTACGCTCTCCGACGGCGAAGCGTACGAGGTGGTCCACCTCAGCTTCGACCAGGGCCTGGGTACCACCGAAGACCAGTACTGGGGTTTCCTCGACGAGTCGGGGCGCATGATGGCGTGGCAATACCACCTGGGGCGGGCGGAAGCTCCCGGAGAGGTCATCTGGTGGTCCGACTGGCAGCCGGTCGGCGACATCCGGTTCGCCATGACGCGGCTCCTCGATGGGGGCGGCCGTTTCATCTACTTCGAGGATGTGGCCGCGGGTGAGACGGTGCCCGACGGACGCTTCGATCCTCCGACGCCTTGAGCGAGCAAGGACCCGGCTCGACGGCGCCGGACTCGATCTCCGCGAGCACCGAGGAGGGACAGCAATACCGCGGCGGCGTGTACCAGCCGCTCGACGAGAGCACGCTGCCCGACGCGCCGGACACCGAGGCCTTTCCCGACCGCGGTCACGGACCGCCGTTCAAGTTCGTCCGCCGCATGTCCCGCGTGCCCCGCCTCAGGCACATCATCGGCCCATCCGTCATCGCGCTCGGCATGGGTCTGGGAAGCGGCGAGTTTCTCCTCTGGCCCAACCTCGTGGCGGCCAACGGGTTCTCGATCTGGTGGCTGTTCTGGATCGGCGTCGTGACCCAGTTCGTCGTCATCGGCGAGATCGAACGCTGGACCATCGCCACCGGCGAGTCGACGTTCGCCGGCATGGCGCGGCTCGACCGGCTCGGGTTCTGGCCCTGGCTCTTCCTGGTGGCGACGCTGGCCAGCTTCTTCTGGCCCGGGTGGGCGTCGCAGTCCGCCGAATTCGTGGGTCAGATCGTCGTCCTCGCCGGGGGGCCGCAGATCCAGTGGCAACCGATGGCGCTGCTCATGCTCGCCTGCATCTGGTTCGGGCTCGCGGTTTCCCGAATCGTATACAACGTCCTGGAGCGCTGTGAGATCGCCCTGGTGGCGGGGTTCTTCCCCCTCCTTGCGATCACGCTCCTCGTGGTCGGTTTCGTTCCCTCCCACTTCCTCGAACTCGCGGTCGGCGCCGTCTCCTTCGGAAGCGCCCCCGCCGAACTGTTCACCGGGGATCAGTTTCCGACGCTGATCCTCGCGGTCGCGTATGCCGGCACCGGGGGTACCCTGCTCCTCGCACAATCGCTCTGGCTGCGCGACAAGGGCTTCGGGATGGCGCGCTTCCAGGGACGGATCGCCGGCATCCGGGGACGCAATGAGGACATCAGCACGACGGGTTTCGTCTTCGACACGAACGACCCGACCCAACTCGGGCGTTTCCGAGGCTGGATGCGGGTCGTCCACCAGGAACTGCTCGTCACCTTCGTTGCCCTGACACTCCTGAGCGTCGTCATCACCTGCATGCTCGTCGCGGCGACGCTGGGGACGGACAGCCCGGAGATCGCGGGCGATCTGACCACCATGGTGACGCTGCAGGGCGAGGCGATCGAACGGGTCGGCGGGCTATGGCTCCGGGTCGCGTTCCTGCTCGGGGGATCGTTCGTCATCTTTTCGACCCAGCTTGCGATCCTCGACACCGTCACACGCATCACGGGCTGCATCTTCTTCGAGCGCTTCGGGTACAGGACCCGCTTCTTCACCCAGAAGCGCACGTTTCTCGTGTTTCTGACGATCTTCGTTCTGGCGGCGATGGGGATCATTGCCGCGTCGTGGATCGGCGGGGAGGCGCTGGATGTGCTGCAGCCCGATTTCCTCCTCCTCATCGCCGGCCCGTTCACGATGTCCAGCATGTTCCTGTTCACACTCGTCATCGGCTACATGAACGTGCGCCGGTTGCCGGCCGAGTTGGGGCCTCCGACCTGGAAGCGGTGGAGTCTGCTGTGGGCCGCGATCCTGTGGGGATGGTTCACGGCCGAACAGCTGTCGCGAACGACGATGCTGGTCGCCGGGGTAGCGCCGCAGTTCCAGGAATCGCTGGCGCTCCACCCGATCCGGATCGTGTTCTACGCGCTGTGGCTGGGGTCGCTGGTGTGGTTCGCCGCACGCACTCTTCCGGGAAAGGCTACGCGCGCGGCGTGACCGGGGAGGACGGAACGCCGCCGCCTGTCCGTCAGGCGGTGGGCTCCGGCACCGCCTCCGCCATCTTGCCGGACATCTCCTCCGCGCTCTTCATCTGCGAGAGGTCGAGCGTGAAGTCGGGGCGTTCCACGGGAGACAGCTTGTCCAGCAGCTCGCGGATCTCCCGGGGCGCCAGACCGGCCTCCCGGAGATTCTCCTTCGTCGCGACGCCGTCGGCGTGAATCGATTCCGACTCGGCGTCCGGCCGCAGCAGGCTACGGAGCACCCCGAGTTCCCCGGCACTGAGCCGCGCCCCCAGCACCTCGTAGTCGACCCAGGCCTCGTAGCTGAGCGGCGCGACCCGCTGTAGCATGCCAGCCATCACCCGCCCGTACTCCTGGATTTCCCACTGGGCATGCGAGTCCACGCGCAGCCGGAGGAAGTGGAGGAGGTTGTGCAGGTCGATCTTCCAGTACCACTGCGTATAAGTGGAGAGAGGGAGGTCGATCCGCGCGAGTTCCCGGGCGACATCTTCGGACAGCAGCCAGTCGTAGGCATGGGCCGCGTTGTTCCGCAGTCTCTCCCACTGGTCGATCGCGCTGCGGTAGAGGTCGCCCGGGGCGGGATCCGCCTCCCGGCCCTGATTGTTGAGGCGGCTCTGATAGGCGAACTGCTCGTGGTCCGGCTTGTAGAACAGCAGCGGCAGGAGGCTGTAGCGGGCGCTGAGTTCGTTGACGGAAGCCGTGCGGTGTCGGATCCACTGTCGCGCCACGAACATCGGCATGGAACAGTGGAACTTGAGCTCGACCATCTCGCTCGGCGTCGTGTGCGCGTGGCGCCGCAGATACCGCACGAGACCGCGCGTCTGGCTGACGCGGCGCGTGCCGGCCCCGTAGCTGACGCGGGCCGCCGCCTCCACGTCGGCATCCGAGCCCATGTAGTCGACGAGCGCGACGAACCCGTGGTCGAGGACGGGGAAATACCCGCCGAGAATCTCCTCGGCCGCGGGGACCGTCGGCCTCCTGGTCGTCTCCATGAGCTACCCGTGCCGCTACAGGGGGGTGTTCTCGGGCAGAATATCAGTTCGTGAGCACGCGGGCGACCGCGCGCCGCCACCCGGAATAGAGCGTTTCGCGCTTCTCGGCGTCCATGGTGGGCTGCCACGCGCGGTCGTGGCGCCACAGTGCCGCGGCTTCCCGCAGATCCGCGAACACGCCGGCACCGAGGCCACCCAGCATCGCCGCCCCCAGCGCGGTGGTCTCGGTCACGACCGGACGCCCGATCTCGAGGTCGAGGATGTCGGCGAGAAACTGCATCGCCCAGTCGTTGCGCGTGAACCCGCCGTCCACGCGCAACGTCGCGGGGCGCGGCGCCCCATCGGCCTGCATCGCGTCGATCAGTTCGCGTGACTGGTAGGCGACAGCCTCCAGCGCCGCCCGGGCGATCTCGGCCCGCCCCGTGTCCCGCGTCATTCCCAGCAGTGCCGCGCGGGCGTCCGGATCCCAATGGATGCCGCCCAGCCCGACGAAGGCGGGGACCAGTACGACCCCTCCGGTCGAATCCACGGCACGGGCGAGGGCCTCCGTCTCGGCGGCGTCGGAGATGATCCCCAACCCATCTCGCAACCACTGAACCGAGGCGCCGGCGGCGAAGATGCTGCCCTCGAGCGCGTACGTGCGCTCCCCGTCGAGCTGCCAGGCCACCGTCGTGAGCAGGCCGTGCTGCGAGGCGAGTCGGTCGGCGCCCGTGTTCTGCAGCGCAAACGCGCCCGTCCCGTAGGTGAACTTCATCCCGCCCGGGTCGAACGCCGCCTGCCCGAACGTCGCCGCCTGCTGGTCGCCGGCCACGCCCCGCAACGGGATCGCGCGGCCGAAGAGATCGGCGGCTGTTTCCCCGAAATCGCCGGCCGAATCGCGCACCTCGGGCAACACGGAGGCGGGCACGCGCAGCAGTTCGAGCAGTGCCGGGTGCCACCGACCCTCGTCGATGTCGTAGAGCAGGGTCCGGGACGCGTTCGACGCATCCGTCGCGTGCACGCGCCCATCGGTCAGACACCAGAGCAGCCAGGCGTCGATCGTCCCGAAGGCGAGATCCCCGGTCTCGGCAGCTTCCCGCGCGCCGGACACGTTGTCGAGGATCCACGCCAGCTTCGTGCCGGAGAAGTACGGGTCGAGCCGCAGACCGGTGCGGCGCTCGATCAGACCCTCGTGCCCTGCCGCGCGGAGCTCGGCACACTCTCTGGCCGTCCGCCGGTCCTGCCACACGATCGCCGGGTAAATCGGCCTGCCGCTCGCGCGTTCCCAGACCACGGTCGTCTCGCGCTGGTTCGTGATGCCGATCGCCGCCACGCGGTGCCCGAGCGTCTCGGCGGCCTCGATGACCTCCCGCGTCACCTCGACCGCGTCGTCTCGAATGCGCTCCGGATCATGTTCGACCCGGCCGGGCAGCGGATAGCTCTGGGGCAACTCACGCTGAGCGCCAGCCACCGCGGTCCCCTCGAGATCGAACGCGATGGCACGCGTGGAGGTCGTCCCCTGATCGATCGCGACGACAACGGGGGCCGTCATGGGTCCTGGGCAACAAGCTGGACCGGCGCGGCTTCAAGGCTCACAGTCCGCAGGGGGTTCAGCACCGCCCGGTCCAGTCCGTCGAGATAGACGCCGGCCCCGCGCGCCCATTCCCAATCGCGGTCGGCGGGGAAGACCAGGGGGATCGCCTCGAGACGCTCCCGGTCCAGAACGAGACCCTTCGTAATCAGACCGTTTGCGTTCACCCATGACGTTCGGGCAACCAGGCGACCATCGTCGAGGGGCGAAAGTGCCGACACCATCGGTGAACCGAGAACCCGATCACGTCCGCCGAGTGCTTCGACCGTTTCCTCATTTCGTTTCAGTTCACGGGCCCGCATTTCCCTGGGCACGAAGACGACGCTCACGAGGCCGCCGTCGGGGCGATAGCTCACGAGCGCAAGCTGGTCCCCGTCGAGGACATGAATGAGGCCATCGGGCGTCACCGCGACCAGGTCCACGGGCAACTGGAATGCGCCTTCGTAGTCGACGACCAACTCGGGTGGAATCGGTCCGAAAGCCGTATACCCCTGCTCCGCAACCCGCGCCAGGTAATGGTCGGGGAACGCATCGCCGGCGACGAGCAGCCCGAGTTCCGGATGGGCGGCGATGTCGTTGGCGTTGCCGGTGGTCCGCTGGCTGGCGACGAAATCACCCTCCAGGGTCAGGTACGCGACCCGCGCGTTTCCCCCGTCGAGGACCAGGACCTGATCATCCGCCCGGATCAGGCGCCTTGGAAATCTGTATTCTCCCGGCCCCTCCCCCTCCGCACCCAGGATCCGCACCGGATCGAGGTTCCGGTCGAGGACCACGATACGCGGATCGAGGCCGTCGGCGACGAAGTAGCCCGCCGGTGTGGCAAGTACGTCAACGATCGAACCGAAGCTCACCCGTTCGTCCAGTTGATCGAGGCGGGCGTCGGATGGCCCGATCTCGTAGGCCTGGCTGACGCCCTCGCTGAAATACAACCGTCCATCGTCGCCGGCCTCCGCGGCGCCTCCGCAGCCCAAAGCACCGAGCGCGCCCGCAAGGCCCAGCGCGACGGTGCGCGAGAAGATTCCCGGCCACCGAGCGGAACTCGGTGGCCGGGAACGGTTTGCAGTCGAAACGTCAGCCTGTGCGGGACGCGACCTCGAACCGCCGATTCCCCGGATGCGGCTCACTGGAAGGACCACTCCGTGTAGTCGTCGCACCGGACGTAGGTCGTTGAGCGGTCATCCATGTTGTACGCGCCCACGTTGAACGTCGCGGTGATCCCGACGCTAAGGCCGAAGGCGGCGCCGAGAGAGATCGTCACGCTCTGAGAGCCGATCAGCGTTCCGCTCGCCGGATTGTTCGGGCCGCCCGAGATGTACTCGGCGCACTCGCTCTGCGCCGCGACCTCGGCCGGCTGCGCCAGCGAGATCGCCAGCGCGCCCGCGAAAGCCCACGCCACCGCGAGCGGCCACGCCGTTCTCCTGCCTCTCCTCATCCTCATCATCTTCCACCTCCCCTGAATGATCCCGGAGGGCGACGCCCTGCCGCCCTCTCTGATACAAGGATCGAGGCGGGCATCAACGGGCTATCAACCCGCGTGCCCCGGCGACGAACGGTGGTTCGGGAGGAGGTTCAGACGTCGAGATTGCGTACGTAGCGGGCGTTCCGCTCGATGAAGTCGCGGCGCGGCCCGACGTTCTCGCCCATGAGGGTGTCGAATAGCTGGTCCGCTTTGACGGCATCGTCAATGTTCACCTGGAGCAGCGTGCGCTTCTCCGGGTTCATCGTGGTCTGCCACAACTGGTCGGCATTCATCTCGCCCAGGCCCTTGTACCGCTGCAGCGAGGCGTTCCCCCTGCCGTTGTCGAGTCTCGCCTGCGCGGCGACGCGCTCCGACTCGTCGTAGCAGTAGAACTCCGTCTTCCCCTTCCACACTCGGTACAGCGGAGGCTGTGCGATGTAGATGTATCCTTCCTTGATGAGTTCCTTCATCTGCCGGAAGAAGAAGGTCAGGAGCAGCGTCCGGATATGGGCGCCATCCACATCGGCGTCCGTCATGATCACGACCTTTCGATACCGGGCCTGCGACAGATCGAACTCGTCTCCGATCCCGGTCCCGATGGCCGTGATCATGGCGCGGATCTCCTCGTTGGAGAGGATCCGGTCGATCCGCGCCTTCTCCACGTTGAGGATCTTGCCGCGCAGGGGAAGGATGGCCTGGAAGTTGCGGTCGCGCCCCATCTTCGCGCTCCCGCCCGCGCTGTCTCCCTCCACGAGGTAGAGTTCGGCCCACTCCGGGTCCCGGGTCGAGCAGTCCGCCAGCTTCCCCGGCAGGATGCCGGTCTCGAGCGCCGACTTCTTGCGCGTCAGGTCCCGGGCCTTTCGCGCCGCCTCCCGCGCCCGGGAGGCCTGGACCGCCTTGTCGATGATCTGTCGAGAAGGACCGGGGTTCTCCTCCAGCCACGTCCCCAGCCGGTCGTTGACGAGGCTCTCGACGATCCCGCGCACCTCGCTGTTCCCCAGCTTCGTCTTGGTCTGCCCCTCGAACTGCGGCTCCATGACCTTGACGGAGAGCACGGCGACGAGTCCTTCGCGCACATCGTCGCCGCTCAGGGTGGGATCGGCCTTCTTGAGGATGTTGTTCCGCTGCGCGTAGTTGTTGATGGTCCGCGTGAGGGCGCCCTTGAAGCCGGAAAGGTGCGTCCCGCCTTCGTGCGTGTTGATGTTGTTCACGAAGGTGAACGTGTTCTCGCTGTAGGCGTCCGTGTACTGCATCGCGAGTTCGAACTCCGTGTCGTCCTGTGCGCCCGAGACGGAGATCACGTCCGCGTGAAGCGGCGTCTTGTTCCCCAGGAGATATTCGACGAACTGCGCGATTCCCCCCTCGAAGTGGAAGTCGCGGCGCAGATCCTCCTGCCGCTCATCGATGATCGAGATCCGCACGCCCCGGTTCAGGTAGGCGAGTTCCCGGAGGCGGTTCGCGAGCGTCTCGAAGCTGTATTCGAGCGGGTCCCCGAGCCCCTTGAAGACCTCGGGGTCGGGCCGGAAGGTGACCGTGGTTCCGGTCTCCTTCGTCTTCCGCCCCTTCCTGAGCTTCCCCTGGCTGACGCCGCGCTCGTAGCGCTGCATCCACTCGTGGCCGTCGCGACGCACCTCGACCCGCAGCCACTCGGAGAGCGCGTTCACGACGGAAACGCCTACGCCATGCAGCCCGCCCGACACCTTGTAGCTCGACTTGTCGAACTTCCCGCCCGCGTGGAGCGTCGTGAGGGCGAGTTCGACCCCCGGCACCTTCTCGGTCGGATGAAGGTCCACCGGGATGCCGCGCCCGTCGTCCACGACCCGGATCGACTGGTCCGTCCCGATCGTGACTTCGATCCCGGAGCAGTGTCCCGCCATCGCCTCGTCGATCGAGTTGTCCACGACTTCGTAGACGAGGTGGTGCAACCCCCGCCCGGAGGTGGACCCGATGTACATGCCCGGGCGCTTCCGCACGGCCTCCAGTCCCTTGAGGACATGAATCTGCCGCGCGGTGTAGTCCGAGTTGTCGTTGTTATCCTTCACGGGCTCTCCGCCCGCCGCAGACTTCGCCATCAACCCCTCCCCTTCTCGGTTCGGCCGGGGCGCGCCGCGGCCGGCGACGACTCCCCGGACTGCACGAACACGATCCGTTCGATCCGGCCGCGGGCGCGATCCCTGTTCAGGCGGCCCAGCAGCCTTCGCCTCATCATGTTCAGTTCCGTCATCCAGGCCGCACCGGCCACTTCGATGAACAACGTCCCGCCCC
The DNA here is from genome assembly GCF_947581915.1 of Candidatus Palauibacter scopulicola. Lineage (NCBI taxonomy): Bacteria > Pseudomonadati > Gemmatimonadota > Gemmatimonadia > Candidatus Palauibacterales > Candidatus Palauibacteraceae > Candidatus Palauibacter > Candidatus Palauibacter scopulicola. Next base: position 46,275 of record NZ_CANPWG010000009.1, on the reverse strand, counting down.
TGATCCCGCCAACTCTCGTGACGCGCGCAATGTGCGGACCCACGACCCGCTCCCACCGCGCCGCCGTGGCGCTGCGCTCCACCCGCTCGCGGATTCCCAGGCGATCGAGCAGCTCCGCCAGCACGCCCCCGACGGGCTCAGGATGCCGCGCCTCCCCTCTCGCGTCCCCGCGCCGTGCCTTCCCGCCCCGCATCGCCCCATAGGCCGCGCCGTTCATGCGATGAGCCGGCCGTTGCGCAGGCGCCAGCGCGCCAGCCTCCCACCCATCAGCCCCACGTCACCAGACTTGGGCGCGGTGAGAATCACCTGTCCGTCCCGCTCGGACTCGAAGAGGCGAAACAGCCGGTCGGAACGTCCCTCGTCGAGTTCCGCAAACACGTCGTCGAGCAGGTACAGGGGCTCGCGGCCGAGCCGCTCCCTGAGCCGGTCCGCTTCGAGCAGGCGCAGGGCGAGCGCGGCCGTACGCTGCTGTCCGCTCGACCCGTAGCTCCGGAGGTCGCGGGGGCCCTCCGGCGCCTCGACCTCGAACCGGATCTCGTCGCGGTGCGGGCCCACCACCGTCATGCCCTGGCGACGCTCACGTTCCCCGGTCCTCTCCAGCGCGTGTCGAAAGCGGTCCTCCCACGAGACCGCGCCCTTCGCATCCTCCGTTCCGCCGTCCGAAGCGATCGAAGCCGAATACCGAAGCCCCGCCCTGTCTCCTCCCGAGATCCGCGCGTAGAAACCGGCGTATCGCTCCGCCCCCTCCGACACCCACGTCGCCCGCCTTTCCGTGAGGACTCCACCCGCCTCGATCAACCCTTCCGTCCACGCTTCGATCTCGTCGTTCGAGCCGCCGCGCCGAAGCGCCTCGTTCCGTTGCGACAGCAGACTCCGGTAGCGCTGCAGCGCCGGAAGATAGCCCGGTACGCCCACCGAGAGCGCAACGTCGAGGAAGCGACGCCGCAGCGTTGGCCCCCCGCGCACGATCTCGGCGTCGTCGAGGCGAAACGCCGCGACCCCCACCGAACCGATCCCGGCCGAAACCCGCTCCACCTCGAGCGCGTCGACCTCGACCTTCTTGATCCGTTGCGACCGGTCGTAGGCGGCCGCCACGGACATCCCCCCCTCGACCTCACCCTCCACCCGGAACACCGTCTGTCCGAACCGCACCAGCTCGCGGTCCTTCACGCCTCGAAAGGACCGAAAAACCTCGAGGTAGCAGATCGCCTCGAGGAGGTTCGTCTTGCCCGATCCGTTGGGCCCGATGATCGCGACGCCGGCCTCCGGGAACTCGCATTCGAGTCGTTCGAAGTTGCGGTAGTCGCGAAGGATCAAGCGCCTGAGGAAAGGCGCGGAGGACGCCTCGGGCTGGCGGATAGACGGTGCCTCCGGTGTCTTCGTCACAGGCTCGAAAAATACGGCGAAAAGCCTTATGCCGCAAGGAAATTTGCCCGTTGGAGGCCTCGTCGGGAACACCTCCGCGAGCGGTTGCCCGACGCCTGCGGGGGCGGCAGCTTCGAAGGCGTTCATGACATCCATCGGACGTTGCGGCGCCAGCCGCCGGATCACGCGCACGGGAGGTCCCCGAGCGGGCCTCGCCATCCTCGGGGTTGCGTGGCTCTTGCTAACCCTGCCACTGGCTGCGCAGGACCCCGCATCGGCACGAAACCCGAACCTCGCAGTCCCGGAGCCGGCGGATGGGGAGGCGGGCCAGACCTGGAGGCGCGTCGCCCTCGCGGCTGGCGTGCTCGGCGGCGCCTTCCTCCTCGACGAGCACGTCCGCGGCCTGGCGCTGGACCACCAGGGACCGTTGGGACGCGACTTGGCCGAGGCCGGCCACACGTACGGCGACTGGGAGCGGACCGCGCCCCTGCTGGCCGGGGGCGGAGTTCTGCTCGGGGTCGCGTTGGACGGGGAACGGGGCCTCCGGCGGGCGACTTCGGCCTTCTTCGGGGTCTTCGCCGGCTCGATGTCGAACACCGTCCTCAACTGGACGCTGGGACGAAGCCGCCCGAGAGATGAGCGGGGCGTCCTCCACTTCGATCCCTTCCGCGGCAACGCCTCCCTGGGGTCCGGCCACACGGCCTACGCCTTCGCCATCGCCGCCGCGGTCGACGAGGTGACCGACGGCGGGTGGGCCATCCCCTTCTACGTGGCCGCGGCGGGGACGGGACTCGCCCGAATCTACGGAGACCGCCACTGGCTGTCCGACGTGGTCGTCGGCGGCTTCATCGGCTGGTGGGTGGGCGGCCTGGCGACGGCCGCCGCCGAGAACTGGCTCGGCGTCGAACCCTCGTCGGCCTCCCTCGGACCGTCTCCACCCGCCCCCGTCCGGATCCGGCCCCTGCTTGCCGGGAACGCACTAGGCCTTCAGGTCCAGTTCCAGCAGTAGCCGCAAGGCGCCTTCGGGCTGGCCGAGGGCGCCGTTCTGAACCGTCCTTGAAACCGCCTTAGGGGCCAGCCTCCAGGAGCAGCGACGTCCTCCAGATCTCCAATTGCCTCTCGGTGTATTGGCGCTTGAACGGACGGCACGGCCGTACTCCGAGGCTCGTCGCGAGAGCTTGGAGCGATACGACCCTATCGAGCCAGCCCAATGCGTGAGCGGCACCTACAGCCGCCCTGTCACAGCTACATAGGGCGAAGTCGTCGCTGAGCGTACAGGCCAACGCCAACAGGTCTCGCTCACCGGGGTCCAGGCGATACGCATCGGGGTACTGCAGACGAAACGTGATGTCAGCTGCAACCGGAAGCGGCCTCACGATGGCGCGTGCGATATCCCTTTCCCGTACTTGGACGTATCCGTGCATGGAGGGATCACCGCGCTGCAGCTCTTCCCCACACTCTTCAACCGTGACGATCTCCCGGCTCCCAGTGATGGCGTTCCAGCACGCGGTGTCGACCGCCTCGATGACGATCATGGTGTCCACAAGTACGATGACGTTCGGCGCGAGACCTATCGCTTCACGCCTCGAAGTACGTCTCGTGACCATGACCTCGGATAAGGGAAACGAGATCCGGTAACGAGAGATCGAGCAGGGAAGCCGCCCGCTTAACGGAAAGGCGACCGGTATCGAGGGCTAAGGCAACCCGATCGATGAACGGTTTGCTGAATGCCGGCACTTCGGGAGGGGGGTCGGTTGAGTGTCCGTTGGCCGCGAGGCGCCGGTCGTCGATCTCCGCGAGATCGGACCTTGTGAGCACTTCGAGGTTGCGGAGACGCCACTTGCAGGCCGTTCCGGAGACGCGGAAATCGGCAGCGATCTCCTTGATCCGCTGGTGAATGTCGGTTGCCTCCGACTGCCGCTCCCACTTCTGGCACAGAATCTGTCCAGGCATGAGGACTGCGGCGGCGAAGTTCTCCGCAAGCCGCTCGACGCGCCATCCCTTCCCGGTTCTTGGCACCTCCACGTCTTCGGCCCGCTCGGGTGGCATGGCGTCCCACGTGAGCAGATGAAAAAGCTCGTGCGCCAAGTCGAAGTTCCGACGTCGCTCGGGATCCCTGCGATTAGCGAACACGCAATTCAGCCCAGGTGTCCTTGATGCGGCGCCGGAAATGCCGGGAGGCATATCGACATCGAGCACCAGGATTGAGGCGCGGCTCTCCATGGCCGACCGCAGCTTCGCCGCGGGGCACGAACCCAGTTGCCAGCGGTCGGCTACCGACTCCCCGGCGGCCTGGGCGTCCTCGAAGGATGATCGGGCCGTCAAGGCCAGCTTGGACTCCAGCCACCGCGGCTCTATACCCTGCTCCAGGGAGAGCTCACGGTACATGGCAATCCAGCGTCCCGCGCGATCTTCGAAGTCGTCGAGCACCGGGCCGCCAACGTCGGTGCTCGTCCTGAACGAGAACTGACCCTCGCCCACGAGTCGGAACGGGTCGGTGAAGTAGTCGAGATCGACGCCCAGCACGTCCATGGCGCTGACCAATTCCCTGGCGCTCAGAGATCGTTTCCCGGATTCGATGCTGGCGATGGTCTGGCGATGCCGGAGGCCCAGAGCACCGGCCAGTTCCTCTTGCGTCAGGCAAGCTCGTTCTCGGGCCGCCTTAAGGCGGCGTCCAACGCGAGAATCGGATGTCATCGTCATCGATGCAAGCTAATCTTGCATTACACGATTTGCAATAACGCACGCTATGGAGACCGTAGGTGGACCCGGGAGACGTCGCGCCGTCTCCCGGTCCGTTTGGGGCACGCGCTACAGCACGAAGCTGGACACGACGGGTTCGTCGCCGCTGTAGTCGTAGAAGCCCTTCCCCGTCTTCCGGCCGTGGTAGCCGGCCAGGTACATGCGGCGCAGGAGGGGGGGAGAGGCGAAGCGCGCCTCCTTGTACTCGTCGTACATGATCCCCGTGATGTGGTACAACGTGTCGAGTCCCACGAAATCGCCCAGCGTGAAGGGACCCATCGGGTATCCGCAGCCCAGACGCAGTCCCTTGTCGATGTCGGGGATCGACGCGACCCCGGCCTCGTACGCGCGGATCGCGTCGAGCATGTAGGGAACGAGGAGCCGGTTCACCACGAAACCGGTGTTGTCGCCGCAGGCGATCGGGCTCTTCCCGAGCGATCCGGCGAACGCGAAGGCGGCCTCGAACGTCGCTTCCGCCGTCTGCCCGCAGCGGACGACCTCCACCAGCGGCATGACCGGCACGGGGCTGAAGAAATGGAGACCGACGAAGCGTTCCGGGCGATCCGTCTCCGCGGCGAGTTCGGTGATGGACAGGCTCGACGTGTTGGAGGCGAAGATCGTCTCCGCCGCGCACAGTCCGCCGAGTTCGTCGAAAAGCGCGTGTTTCGCGCCGAGGTTCTCGGTGATCGCCTCGATGACGAGGTCGCACGCCGCCAGGTCCGCCAGTTCAAGCGTCGGGTGAAGACGGGCCATCGTCGCGTCCCGGTCCGTCGCACCGAGCTTCTCCTTCTGAACGGCACGGTCGAGGTTCTTCCCGATCCCGGCCATCCCCCGATCCAGGAACCCCTGCTCCACCTCCCGCACGAGCGTCTCATAGCCGGCCGCCGCGCTGACCTGCGCGATCCCGCTCCCCATCAGTCCCGCTCCGACCACCCCGACCTTCCGGATCTCAGTCAATGTCCACTCCTTCTATGTTCGTTGGTGTGATTGTTTTTGGTGCAATGGCGCACGGAAACCGGCGCCGCTCAGCGGAGGAGTTTCCGGTGCCAGGGTTCCTCCGCGCTACGGAGATTCTCGCCGCGTTCGAGTCGGTCGAGAAGACCCTGCAGCGCGAGTTCCATCCGCTGCCTGACCTTCCGCATGTCGGCCCGCGCGGAAACTGTCGCGATGGCCGTGAAACCGGAGAAGATCGCCAGTCCTCCCAGGAGCGGCAGGACGCCGCCTCCCGTCGCCATGAACAGGCCGAAGCCGCCGGCCGCTCCACCCAGTCCCATTCCCGCGAACCAGCCGCCGATCCGTTCCGCCCTCATGTTGCCGATGTCGGCGGTCAGCGTGGCCAGCGACCACCCGCTCTCCAGGGCCTCCACGCTGACCTGGAGATTTCGAGCCTTCGCCAGGGTATACCGCCGCCCGCCGACGTCCATCGCGCGGCGCATCTGGCTGACGAGGCCGGTGCCCGGCTCCCAGAGCGATCCGCCGGACCGCGAGCGCACCTGCCGGAGAAGCTCCTCTTCGCGCAGGTACGATTCGAGATTCGCTTCCACGTCCGCCGGACTCCCGGGCACCACGCGGCTCGTGCTTACGATCGCGGAACCGACGATCCGGCGCGCGAGCCCCTCGTCCGGCGGCGCGTCGGGAATGAGGGAGGCCGCTTCCACCTCGGCCAGCGCCTGCCGGACGTACCGCTCCTCGATCCCGACTTCCGCTCCGATCTGCACGACTTCGCCCGCCGCGAGCTCCCCGCCGACCGAGGTGGAACTGCGGAACTGGAGATCTGACGCCCGCCGGATCACACGTTCGAGTTGCTCCTGCGTGACCGTCCGGGGGAGCGACGAACGGCGGGCCGGGGGACCGGCCCCGCCCGAACCGTCGCGATTGTCGTCAGCCGGCGGCATCGCGCTCCCTCGCCACCGCTTCCGGCTCGTCCGCGGCCTCCGACATGTCCGCGGCCACCTCCGCGCCGGGCAGCTGAGGCGCGCCTTCCGAGCCTTCGAGCACGCGCTCGTCGACCGGAGCCGGAGCCGCGGACTCTTCGTCGGCCGCCGTCGCAAGCCCCTTGAACAGGCCCATCATGGGCCCGAGTTCCACCGGCAGCGGGAAGAGCGTCGTCGAGTTGTTCTCCGCCGCGATCTCCGTCGCCGTCTGCAGGAAACGCAGTTGCAGCGAGGCCGGGTATTGGCTCAACTGCCGCGCCGCGTCCCGCAGGTTCGACGCCGCCTGCAGTTCGCCCTGCGCGTTGATCACCTTGGCGCGCCGCTCGCGCTCCGCCTCCGCCTGCCGCGCGATCGCCCGCTTCATCTCGTTCGGCAGGTCCACGTCCTTCACCTCGACGCCCGTGACGTCGATCCCCCACGCGTCCGTCCCCTGGTCGATGATGTCGCGCAGGATCTGGTTGAACTTCTCGCGCTCCGCCAGAACCTCGTCCAGTTCCGCCTGCCCGATGACCGAGCGCAGCGTCGTTTGGGCGAGCTGCGAGGTGGCAAAAAGAAAGTCCTCGATCTCCAGGATGGCTCGTCTGGGGTTCGCGACGCGGAAATAGAGGACAGCGTTGACCTTCACCGACACGTTGTCGCGCGTGATGACGTCCTGCGGCGGGATGTCCATGGCGATGATCCGCAGACTCACCCGTTCCATGCGCTCGACCCCGAACGGGACGAGGAAGATGAGCCCGGGCCCGCGGGTCGGACGCGCGCGGCCGAGCCGGAAGACGACGGCCCGCTCGTATTCCTTCAGGATGCGGAGACTCGTGGCCAGCGCCAGCGCGCCCGCCCCGGCGAGGATGAAGAATAGCGGATCCATGTTCGCTCCCTCCGACTGTTCGCGGCGTCCGGCCCGGTGGTTCGCGGCGCCCGGCCCGGCCGTCCGCTAGGCGTCGACCTCCACGATGACGGCCGCGCCCTGTCCACCGCCGATGCACGCGGCGCCCAGCCCCAGGCCGCCGCCCCGGCGCCGCAGTTCGTGCAGAAGATGACCCGTGATCCGCGCCCCCGTCATGCCGAGCGGGTGGCTCAGCGCGATCGCCCCGCCGTCCACGTTCACCTTGTCGCGGTCGAGGCCTAGTTCGCGCTCGACGGCCAGGTACTGCGGAGCGAAGGCCTCGTTCACCTCAACGAGGTCGATGTCGTCGAGCGTGAGGCCCGCTTTGTCGAGGGCGGCGCGCGAGGCCGGCGCGGGCCCGATGCCCATGATGTGGGGCGGCACGCCCGCCACGGCGTAGGACACGAGGCGGCCGACCGGCTCCAGGCCGTGCGCCGCCGCGTAGTCCCGGCCCGCCAGCACGAGCGCCGCCGCCCCATCCCCGATCCCGCTCGCGTTACCGGCGGTGACGAGGCCATCCTGCTTGAAATACGGCCGGAGCTTTGCGAGCCCGTCGACCGTCGTATCGGGACGGAGGTGTTCGTCCCGCTCGAAGGACGTTTCCCTCCCCTTCCTCCCCACCATCATCGGCACAACCTCGTCCTCGTAGCGGCCGCCCTCCCAGGCCTCCGCCGCCAACTGCTGGCTGCGCACCGCCACCTCGTCGGCTTCCGAGCGCGAGATCCCGTACTCCTCCGCGAGATTCTCCGCCGTCTGGGCCATCGAGAAGCCGCAGTAAGGGTCGGTGAGGGCCTCCCACAGCGAATCCTCGAACTTCGGCGCCGGGCCCAGCCGCAGACCCCAGCGGGCTCCGCGCACGATATGCGGCGCCTGACTCATGGACTCGGCTCCGCCGACGAGACAGATGTCGCTCTCCCCGAGTTCGATCTCCTGTGAGCCATCGATCACGGCCTGAAAGCCCGAGCCGCACAGGCGGTTCACGGTGACGGCCGGGGTCTCGATCGGCAGCCCTGCCCGCAGCCCCACATGCCGCGCGAGATAGATCGCGTCGGCCGACGTCTGCATCACGTTCCCCATCACCACGTGCCCGAAATCGCCGGGCTCGGCGCCCGAGCGCTCGATCGCCGCTTCCGAGGCGACGACGCCCAGGTCCACCGCCGAATACTCCTTCAGGCTGCCGCCGAACGCGCCCATGGCGGTTCGGGCGGCCGAGAGAAACACCGTCCCGTTACCGTTGCTGTCGCTCATTTCGCAGAGTCCTTCCATCCCCTTGCCGGTCGTGCGACCGGTATCGTGTGATTCGGAGGTGATTTCGCCGGTACCGTCCGGGCGGCGGCGCGCGGATCAGACTGCGGAGCCGCACCGGGAACGTAGCGCGACGGATCAGGCTGCGCCCGAGGCCACCCGTTCCGCGAGCCAGCTTCCCACCTCCGACGTCGTCGCGCCTCCCCCGAGGTCCGGCGTCCGCACTCCGGCGGCGAGCGCCGCATCCACCGCCGCTTCGATCGCCTCGGCCGCTTCGTCCGCACCGTGATCCCGCAGGAGGAGCGCGGCGCTGAGCACCGCGGCCATCGGATTCGCCCGACCCGTCCCGACGATGTCCGGCGCGCTGCCGTGCACGGGTTCGTACAGGCCATGAACGCCGGGGTTCACGTTGGCCGAGGGCGCGAGCCCCGGCCCCCCCACGATCTCGGCGCCCAGATCGGAGAGAATGTCGCCGAGCAGGTTCGAGGTGACGATGACCCCGAACCGCTCCGGCGCCCGGATCATCTCCATGGCGAGGGCATCCACGTAGCGCATCTCCGACGCCACCCCCGGATATCCGGCGGCGACCTCCCCGAACACGCGGCGCCAGAGCCCGAACATGTGCGGCACCGCGTTCGCCTTGTCCGCGAGCGTCACGCGCAGTCCCCGGGGAGCGGCGTAGTCGAACGCGCGCCGCACGATCCGCTCCACCCCGAACCGCGTCGCGACCGACTCCGACACCGCGACCTCATCGGGCGTGCCCTCGTGCTCGACCCGCCCGACCCCCACGTAGAGGCCCTCCGTATTCTCCCGGAAGACCTCGAAGTCGATGGGCGCCGAGTCCGCGGACCTCAGCGGCGACAGCTCCGGCGCGCGCAGCCGCAGCGGCCGGCGGTTCAGGAACAGGTCCAGCCGCACCCGCAGACCGAGGAGGAGGTCGCGCGCGTGACGGCCGTCGGGCACGCGCGGATCGCCCACGGCGCCGAAGAGGATCGCGTCGAAGTCGTCCCTCAGAGACTCGAAGGTCCGCTGCGACAGCGTCTCCCCGGTGGCGAGATAGTGGTCGGCGCCGTGCGGGAAGCGCGTGAGCTCGAGTTCGGCCAGGCCCCTCGCGGCCACGGCCCGCAGCACGCGGCACGCCTCGCGGGTGACTTCGGGGCCGATCCCATCGCCGCCGATGACCGCGATGCGCAGCGGAACCTGCGACACGGGACTAGCGTTCGATTTCGAGCGCGCCGACCCGGGCCGAGTCTTCGAGGAAGGCGCGCGCCGTCTGCCAGGAGACGGCGATGCCCGTCAGCGCCTGGAGCCGCATGGCCTCGTTCCGCATGAAGTCGGCCAGCGAAACGCCCGGCTCCTCGGACCCGTTGCGCATGGCCCGCACGATCCCATCCCAATCTCCCTCGTACACCACGCCGTTCGGGGCCCGCACGCGGTGCACCTCCACCGCGGACGCCTCGGGCGGACGACCGAACAGATCGAGCTGGCCCGTTCCCGGCCCCGCCGTCAACCCGTTCGCCCGGGCTTCGACCTCGGCCAGCAGGCGTTCCTCCGCACTCGGTTCCGGCGCCAGTTCCTCCAGCGCCAGCAGGTACGGCCGCAACTCCTCGGCGTCCGCCGGGAGGTCTTCGAGTCGCCGCTTGAGGTCGACCACACGCCACGCGACGATCGGATCGGCCAGGTCCGTCACCGGGATCGTCGCAAGTTGCGCGAGCGCCCCCCGAAAATCGCCGCGTTCGTAGAGCACGTTGCCGTAGAGCGCGCGGGCCTCCGCGAAGCGGGGATCCAGGCGCACCGCCTCGCGGCTCCAGAACAGCGCCGCCTCGGTGTCGCCGTCCCGATAGAAGGTGAAGGCGAGATCCAGCGCCGCATCGGGGCTGTCGCGATCGGCCGCGAGGGCGAGGCGGAAGAACCGCTCCGCACGGCGCAGGAGACCCTCGCGGAGCAGGCTGCGCCCCACGCAGAGCATGAGCTCCACGTCCCGATCGTACCCCAGCGCGATCAGGCCTTCGAAGATCTGGAAGGCCGCCGCGCGTTCCCCCAGCTTCAGCAGGACATCTCCGAGGCCGGCCAGCGCTTCCTCGTGCTCGGGATCGATCCGGAGCACCCCGTCGAAGGCCGCTCGCGCCCAGGCGTATTCCTCCCGGGCCAGACGCGTATACCCGAGCGAGACGAGGAGTTCGACCGAGTCGGGATAACGGGTGAGGGCCTCCTTGAGGAGGCCAAGCGCCTGATCGAAGTCGCCGGCTTCGTACAGCCGTTGCGCTTCGGCGTCGAACTGCTCGTAGTTCCAGGAGTCGGAGAGGTTCAAACCCGGAACCTCAAGTCAGGAACCCTTCCGACCGTGTTCGGCGACGCAGAGCGGAGCCTTTCGTTGAAGGAGGCTCTTCCCAACTTCGGGCGCGATGCCCGCGGCAGCAAGTTCGGGGCTCGAACGCACTCACGATTCGAGGGCTTCGTACAATCTCCCCACCGTCTCCTCGTCCACGCCGAGGAGCGTGAGCCGCGTGATCCGCCGCTCGACCAGTTCCGCAACCTCCAGCCGCGCGTCTCCGAGCGGGACCCGGTCTCCTGGCTCCGGGATGCGGCCCAGCGTGCCGATCACATATCCGGCCACGGTGTCGTACTCCTCCTCCTGGAGATCATCGAGGCCCAGACCGGCGAGCAGGTCCGTGAACGAGACGCCTCCATTGAGTCCGACCGACCCGTCGGAACCGACCTCCAGTCCCGCCTCCGCCTCGTCATGCTCGTCGTAGATCTCGCCGACGATCTCCTCGAGAAGATCTTCCAGCGTGGCGATGCCGTCCGTGCCGCCGAACTCGTCGACGACGACCGCCATATGCGTCTTGCGGGCCCGCATTTCCGCCAGCAGGTCGTCGATCGCCTTCGACTCGGGGACGAAGAGCGCCTCGCGCATCACGTCCCGCGCCACGAGTCCCGTCGGGCGCGCCGCGAGGAGTTCCGCGAGCAGGTCCTTCACGACGATGATGCCGACGATGTCGTCCAGCGAATCGTCCGTAACGGGGAGACGCGAATGTCCCGACTCCGCCGCCACCTCCAGGATCACCTTGGCCGGATCCCCGGCCCCGACGGCGACGATGTCCGGCCGGGGCGTCATCACCTCCCGGACCACCGTATGCGTGAGATCGAACACCCCTTCGATCATCGCCTGTTCGTCCTTCTCGACCATTCCCCGCCGCCGACTCTGCCGGATGAGCACCTCGATTTCGTCCGGGCTGTGGGCATGTTCGACGCCGTGCGCGTCGCCCGCGGGGGCGCGGATCGCCCGCAGGAACAGCCGGGCCGAACCGTCGAGCAGCCAGATCGCCGGCGTCGCGACGCGGTTGAAGGCGAGGAGGGGACCGGCGAGGTAGCGGCTCACCGTCTCGGGACGCAGGAGCGCGACGGTCTTCGGCGCGAGTTCGCCGAGTACGATGTGAAGGTAGGTGATGAGGATGAAGGCGACGACGACGGCCGTCGTGTGGAGGGCCGCCGGCCCCGCCGCGAAGCCCAGCGCGCCGAACATGGGCTCGATCGACCGCGCGAGCGCCGGCTCGCCGATCCAGCCCAGGCCGAGCGACGCGATCGTGATCCCGAGCTGCGTACCCGAGATGGCGCGGTCGAGATTGTCCTGCGCCCGGCGGACGACGCCGGCCAGACGATCGCCGGCTTCGGCCAGTTCGTCGATGCGGGTGCGTCGCGCGCTGACGAGCGCGAACTCCGCGGCAACGAAAAAGGCGTTTGCCGCTACGAGCGCGAGGACCGCGCCGAGCCTCAGAGCGAGTCCGAGGTCCATTCAGCGGTCCGTCTGGCGGATGGTGTGGCTCCCGGTCTGTCCGGGGGCGGGGGTTCGTTCAGGCTACGTTACCTCGTTACCTCGCCGGTGATGCTAAACCTGGGCTTCCTGCTTTGGCTGCCGGGCCGCGCCTCCGTGCGGAATCGCCGGGGCACAGTACCGCTCGCCGATGGTGCGCAGGACAGACAGCTCAGCCGGCGTCAATTCCGGATATCGCTCTCCGAGGTACTGGATCGTATCGTCGAACCACTCTTGCCGCTGCTCTTCTTCCGCGTCGAGCACGCCACAGCGGCGAATGTGGCTGAACAGCTCATCGCGGGCCCGGTCACTTGAATTCGGCACATGATTTCCTTTGCTCAAGGCACCTCCTTGCTCGTCGTCGTCGCCGTACAGGCTTCAAGACTAACGTAGGGTGCGCCACGGCAAAAAGGGAGTGCCCACAGCCGGTTCGATCGTCAGCGGCCGGTCTCCGCCTCATTCTGCTCGAAGTCGCGAAGATACATGTTCACGCTGCCTCGCCTCATGCGGCTCTTGATCTGCACGATGAGGCGACGGTCGTCGTCCGAGATGAAGACCTCGGCCTGCCCCTCTTCCCCGAACAGGCCATCGGTCTGGATGGTGGGACGCACGACGAACGTCTCGAACGTCCCCGCGGGGACCCGCACGCGCTCCCGACGGAGGACCTCGACGATGACGGGATTGCCGTCCTCCTCGAAGTAGCGGTCGAATTCGTAGGTCTGTCCGACTTCGAAGGGGAGGCTCCGGATCAGGAAGAGATACGAGATCTCGTCCAGCGCGCCCGCCGGTATGGGGAGGTCCCGTTGCCGGCGGTGCGGACGGTAGGCCTGAATCTCCTCATCCCAGTCTTCTCGCGTGGCCGTCAGCACCTCGTGATCCAACTCCCAGCGCTGGTGTCTCCGGTAGGCGCCCTGATGCAGGATCTCCTCGAACCGGAGCGTTCGGTACGGCTCCGTGGCGAGCCAGCTCACCGAGCGGTCGTCCATCCTGTAGAAGGGTATGCTCCCCTTCATCTCCATCGCGATCCGGTACGCGGGCGTGCTGCGGATCGTGTCCCGGGCTTCCACGCGCAGGTGCATCTGCCCGAACCGCACGGGTCCGAACGTGACCGCGTATTCGGCCTCCTGGCCGATCGCGAAGGGCCACGCCCGGGGGAACGGATCGGCCACCATCGCTTCCGATCCGGCCTGGCCCGCGAGCGGAGCGATGCCGGCAAGGGAGGCGACGACGACCGCGGCGAGGGCGGGGGCGAGCCCGGGGAGACGCTTCGGCATGTCAGGCGACTTCCACGACCTGCCGGCCGATCTCGCGCAGGTCGCGGTCCCGGCCGGCCGCGAACAGCTGCCGGAGCTGCTCTCCGGCCCGGAAGCGGGCGTCGCGGTATCGGCGGGGGGGGTGCGGATCATGCGGAATCTCCTCGAATCTTCGTACAAACGGCCACACCTGCAGGAGCAGCGCGGCGTTGGCGGCCCAGCCCTCGTACTGCAACAGCGGCCCATCGCCGGCGGCGACGGCGCGTTCCAGAGCGAACAACCTATATAACCGGAGAGAAGCATAAGGGTCCGTCACGGCCGGAGCCGCGAGCAGATGACGGCCGCAGAGCCGGCCGCCGGCCCGGGTCAGGCGCCGGGGCAGGGGTTCGGGTTCGCCGCGCGCGACCGTGACGAGGTCGGCGCCGCCCTCGAAGCGGCGGAGCATCTCCGGCAAGCGCTCGGGGGGATCGGAGAAATCTCCCTGCATGGAGACGAACGCATCGCGCCGGGGATACCCCGAGCGGCGGAGCGTCGCCCGGATCAGCCGGTCGAGGCTCGCGGCGTAGCCCCGGCGCTCTTCGTTGCGGAGCACGGTCAGCGGGAGCACCCGCGGATACCGCTCGAGGGCTTCGTCCGTCCCGTCGTTCGAGGCATCGTCGCAGACGAGCACGTGAAACTGCCGCCGCTCGCCGTAGAGCAACTCGCGGATGCGCCAGAGCAGCGGACCGATGGTCTCGCGCTCGTTGCGCACCGGAATCCCGATGTGAATCACGCGCCGCCTCCGCTTTGCGCCACCCGCTTCCAGCGCCGGTGGAACCAGAAGTACTGCTCGGGCCGCCGTTCGATCTCCCTTTCCAGCGCCCGAACCCATCCCTTCGTGACCTCGACCGGGTCGCCGCCGGCGCCGGACCGAACGCCGCCGATCTCTTCATGGACGATCCTGTACCCCGATGGGTCTCGAACGAGGGCCGCGAAGAAGAGAGGGACATCGGCCGCGAGACACAAACGCGCCGGGGCGAGCGAAGTCCAGGCGGGGCGGCCCAGGAAGTCGATCGGGGCGCTGCCGCGCCGGGTGTGCTGATCGGCCACGAGGGCCAGGATGCGACCGGAGCGCAGCGCGTCGAGCGCCGGCCGCGCTGCCGCGTCGCGGTCGAGCACGTCCAGTCCCATCCGCGCGCGCAGGTCGCGAAGCCGACGGCCGAAGGCGCCTCGCTGCCGCTGCACGACCGCCGTCACGCGCACTCCGAGTGCCCGCACGGCGGCGCCGCCGAGCTCCCAGTTGCCGAGGTGCCCGGCGACGACCACGGCGCCGTCCCGCTCCGCGACCGCGGCGCGCAGACGCGGACCCAGCCCGGCCTCGTCGGCGACGCGAGCCAGCGTCCGCTCGACCCGGGGCGGGCCGCCCATGAGGAGCGCGGCCTCCCGGCCGAAGTGGCGGTAGCAGGCGCGGGCCGTGCCGCGCACCCAGTGCGGCGTCGCGGCCGGGAAGCTCGCGGCGATCTGGGCGTCGACCACGCGGCGCCGCACGCGGAGAGGGTCGCGACACAGCGTCCCGAGCGCCCGGCCGGCCGCGAGCGCCACCGGTTCCGGCGCGGCGCGGAGTCCGAGATGCAGGCCGGTCACTCCGCCGTCCACGAGCGCGTCCGCGAGCCGTCGGCCGGCACCCCGGCCGCCGTCCCCGCCACGCCGCCCGGCCCGGCCCTCCCGGTCCCTCACGGTTGCGAGACGCGTTCGAGCTGCCGGCCGAACAGCCGGCGGTATGGTCCGCCGCGAGAGACGAGCGCGTCATGGCGGCCGGCGTCCACGAGCCGCCCCCGCTCGAGGACGAAGATCCGGTCGGCTTCGCGCACCGTGGAGAGCCGGTGGGCCACCACGATCACCGTGCGGCCGCGAAAGCCCTCCGCCGCTGCCCTCAGCGCCGTCTCCGTTTCGGCATCCACGGCCGAAGTGGCCTCGTCCAGGATGAGGATCGGAGGGTCGCGGAAGAGGGCCCGCGCGATGCCGATGCGCTGGCGCTGGCCCGTCGACAGGCGGACCCCGCGATCGCCGAGCACGGTGCCGTAGCCGTCGGGCAGTCCTGCGATGAAGCCGTGCGCCCCGGCCGTCCGCGCCGCCGCCTCGACCGCCGCCGGGTCCGGCGCGTCTTCTCCGTAGGCGATGTTCGCCGCCACCGTGTCGTGGAAGAGCACCGCCTCCTGCCCCACCAGACCGGTGAGCCGCCGGAGCGAGTCCAGCGAGAACTCCCGGATGTCCGTCCCATCGATGGTGACCCGCCCCGCCTGCGGGTCCGCAAACCGGGGCAGCAGGTCGACCAGCGTGGATTTCCCGCTCCCGGACGCCCCGACGATCGCGACGACGGATCCGCGCGGGATGGCGAGGTCGACGCCGCTCAGCGCCGGCCGGCCCCGCTCGTAGGCGAAGCTGACGTTCTCGTAGCGGATCTCCCGTTCGGGCCCCGTCGCGATCCGCGACCCTCCGGCCGGCTCCGGGTCCCGGTCGAGGATCTCGAAGAACCGGTCGGCCGCGGCGAGCCCCTGCGCGGCGATGGCCGGATACTGCGCGAACCCCTTCACCGGCGAGATGGCGCGCAGCGCGATGGTCACGAAGGCGACGAACTGTTCGGGCGCGATCGACCCGCCGCTCCCGACGAACGACGCGCCGATCCAGACGAGTCCGAGCGCCACGATGGACGCGAGGGTTTCGGAGAGGGGCGAGGCGAGGTGCCGGGTCGTGGCCGCCGTGATCCGCCTGCGGCTGAAGGCGTCGGAACGGTGCCGAAAGCGCTTCTCCTCGAAGTCCTCGGCGACCCTCGACTTCACGAGCCGCACCGCGCCCAGCGATTCCTGCAGCGCCGCGACGAGTTCGCCGTGGTCATCCCAGGTGCGGCGGAATCTCTCGCGCAGCCGGCCGAGCAGCGGCCGCAGGCCGAGCCACACGAGCGGCACCAGGATGACGGCGATCAGCGCCAGCCTCCACGAGAGAGCGAACAGCGCCACGGCGTAGGCCGCGAGGGTCGCCGCCTGGCGCACGGCCTGCGCGAGGGCGTCCGTCACGACGGGCTTCGCCTCCCCCGCATCCGCGATCACGCGCGCGATCAACTGTCCCGCCTTGCCGCGCTCGAAGAAGGTGAGCGGCAGGCGCTGCAGGTGCGCGTGCACGGCGTTGCGCACGTCGCGGACGAGGAACTCCTGCGTGCGGATCGAGAGCGCCCGCCCCCCGACGACGCAGAGGTTCTTGAGGAGGAGCGCGGCGAGCACCAGCACGCACACGGCCCGCAACCCGTCGAGTCCCGCCTCCGGGCCGAGCCACCCCCCCGCGATCCCATCGATGAAGCGCTCCGCCGCGTTCCGTCCGCCGCCGGGCAGCGGCGGCCCCATGCCGAACAGCGAGCGGAGGAACGGGATGAGCAGGAGGAGGCTGAACGCCTCGAGTCCGGCCGCGAGCACGCCGAGCGCCAGGCTCGCGAGGAAGGTCCAGCGATAGGGGCGCAGGAACCGGAGCAGCCGCCGATACGACGAGGCGCCCCTCCCGTCCCGGCCCGGGTTCATCGCGTCACCGCGGCGTGAGGAGCGCGGCCGGAAGCACCATCTCGTCGGGGCTCACCCCACCGTGCAGGAAGCTGTCCCGATATCGGTTCTGGTATTCCCGCAGCCTCGTCGGATAGACGAAGAAGTAGTCCTCGCGACAGAGGGCGAAGGTCTTGTTCATCCCGCCGGGAGGCAGCCGCCATTCGTCCGCATCCGACGTCGACATGACCGCGGCCGGGTTCTCGACCTTCATGTCGTCGCCGATCTTGTAGCGCAGGCTCGTCGACGCGTCGCGCCCGGCGTAGATCGTCGCGGGCCGCCGGCAGTGAATCGAGCCGTGGTCCGTCGTCAGGAGGACCCGGACGCCCCGCTGCGCGGCCAGCTGCAGCGCCTTCAGCGCCGGCGAACGCTCGAACCAGGTCACCGTGAGAGAGCGCAGCGCACTGCTGTCCTGCGCCATCTCCCAGATCAGACGCGACCGCGCCCTCCCGTGTGTGAGCATGTCCACGAATCCGAACACGAGCGCGGTGGCCGAAGGGGACGACAGGTAACCGCCGAGCCGCGCAAGCATGGGCTCGCTCTCCTGGGCCGAGAAGATCTTCTCGTAGTGTACGGGGATCCGCGACGCGGTCAGGTCGTGGATATGCCGCTCGAAGAGTTCATCCTCGAACGAGTTGTAGCCGATTTCGCTCCCCCTCTCCCACCACTCGGGATAACTCTCGGCGAGTTCGTCCGCGAAGGTGCCTCCGAAGATCGCGTTGCGCGCGAACGGGGTCGCGGTGGGCAGCAGGCCTGCGTAGAGCGCCTCCTCGATCTCGAAGAATTCGCTCACGATGGGGAGGACGGCCCGCCACTGGTCCAGCCGCATGCAGTCCATCACGACGAGCAGCGCGGCCGGATCCTCGTCCAGGATCGGCCGGAAGAAGCGGGACAGCACGTCGACCGAGAGGGTCGGCCCCGGCTCGCCTCCCTCGTGCACCCACTCTCCGTAGCGATCCGCTACGAGATCGCAGAAGCCGCGGCTCAGGTCGGTGTGCAGCCCGTTGAGGATCTCGCGCAGCCCCGACTCGCCGGCCTCTTCCAGCTTCAGGTCCCAGTCGACGAGTTCCGAGTACAGGTCGGCCCAGTCCCGCCACGAAGTGGCCGTGGAGACCCGCTCCCGCAACTCGCCGAAGCGGCGCGAGAAATCGCGCGTGATGTGCTCGTGGCGCAGGGCCGGGCCGGCGAGGAGCCGCGTCACGACCGACAGCACCTGCCGGGGGCTCGTCGGTTTGACGATGTAGTCGTCCGCCCGCCGGCCGATCGCCTCGTGCATGGTCGATTCTTCTTCGCTCTTCGTGACCATCACGACGGGGAGGCGCGGGGCGGAACTCCGGATGCGGTCGAGCACCTCGATCCCGCGCAGCCCCGGCATCCGCTCATCCAGGAGCACGAGATCGTAGGAAGCCGCCGTCAGGAGTTCCATCGCGTCCTGGCCGTTCATCACCGCGTCGACGTGGTATCCCGAGGACCGCAGCAGCATGAGATGCGGACGCAGCAGGTCGACTTCGTCGTCGACCCACAGGATCCGGCCCATCACGGTCTTCATCCCTTCGGTCATGTGCCGCCCTTCAAGTCTTCAGATAGGAGCGGATGGCCCGCTCCAGCTTAAGCAAGACATCCTCCGCGCGGATCCTCGACATGCGGCGGCGCCGGGTGGCCCGCGACGGCGGTCGCCCGCCGTCGGAGCCGGTCGAGGCGCCGAACCGGTCCACCGTGAGATCCGTGAACCGGCCGTAGGGACCGCTGCGTTCGGGGTCCGTGTACCCGTACAGTCCGATCGTCGGCGTCCCCAGCGCCACCGCCATGTGCAGCGGACCCGTGTCCGGCGCCAGCACGAGGTCGCTCGCGGTGAGCCGGCCCGCCAACTCCCTCAGCGTCCCGCCCAGCGCGACGCGCGGCGGAGCCCCGCACAGTTCCCCGAGGCGGCGGGCGTCCCGCAGTTCCTCTTCGGAGTCGCCTCCCAGGAGGACGGGCTCAAGACCCAGATCGCCGGCCGCCACGTCGATTACCCGCGCCGTCCCCTCGAGGGTCCAGTTTCTCCGGGCGTTGGAACTCCGCGGCACGACGGCAAGCACCGGGCGCGAGAATCCCTCCCGCCACCGCGTCGCAACCCTCCGTTCCTCCTCCGTGAAATGAAACCGCCACTCCAGGCATCGCGGAACGCCGAGGTGATCGAGGAACTCGAACAGTTCGTCCTGGATGTGGGCCACCGGCGCGGGCGGGATGCGGCGGTTCGTGGCCACCCAACTCAGGTCGCGGGCGCGCGCCCGATCGTGGCCGAGGCGCGCCGGGGCGCGCAGGAGACGCGTGACCATCCCCCCCTTGAAGTTCGGCTGCAGACAGATGACGAGATCGAACGTCTCTCCCGCCACCTCGCGCCGAAAGCGGGCATAGCCGCGGGCGCCGAGCCTGCGGTGAAAGAGCAGGATCCGGTCCACGTCGGGCCGGCCGGCCATCAGGGTCGCCGGGCCCGGCTGCAGGACCCAGGTGATGTGTGCGCGAGGCCACGCCCGCCGGAGGGACGCGACGATGGGCATCCCCTGGACGGTGCTTCCCACCGCGCTCATGAGCACGATGGCGACCCGGCGCGGCGGAGCGCCCGCGCCCCGCAGGGATCTATCCGGCTGCATCCTGGTACAGAAGTTGGCGGACCGTGACGAACCCGCGGGCCGGAATCGGCCCCGGGAAGACCCGCCCGGGCTGACAACGGCCCGAAAACACAGTAATCTCGGGGCGATGCGAACTCTCACCCGCTATATCCTGCGCCGTCACGCCGGACCGTTCATCTTCGCCGTCATCGGCACCACGGTGCTGCTCCTCCTCGACCAGGTGAGCAAGCGCTTCGAGCGGCTCATCGGCAAGGACCTCGAATCGGCGGTGATCGCCGAGGTCTTCGTCTACTCGATCCCCTTCATCCTCGCCCAGACGCTGCCGATGGCCGTGCTCGTCGCGGTCCTGTACGTCTTCAGCCGGATGGAGGGCGACTTCGAGATCACCGCCGTCAAGGCGAGCGGCATCCCGCTGTCGCGCGTGATGGCCCCGCTCCTCGTCTGTGCCGTCATCCTCGCCGGCGGAATGACCTGGTTCAACAACACGGTCCTGCCGCAGTCGAATCATCACCTGCAGGTCCTGCTCACGGGGATCGGCCGGAAGAAGCCGACCTTCAACCTTCGGGAACATACGATCAACGAGGTGCTCCCGTCCTATGTCTACGTACACCCCGGCATGATCGACCGGGAGGAGAGCGTGGTCCACGATGTCGCGATCTACGATGAGCGGAACGGCCAGGAGAGCCGCTCCATCTATGCGACCCGTGGGAAGATGGGCTTCTCGGAGCAGGGAGAGGACCTCTACTTCGACCTCGAGGACGGCGTCGTCCAGGTACGCATGAACGAGCGTCCGCACGCCTTCCGGCGGATCGCCTTCGAGCGGATGCTGCTCAAGATTCCGGACGTGGCGAACGGGCTCGAGCGCGATACCGCAGCCATACGCGGCGACCGCGAGATGAACATCGCCGACATGCGCGTGGAGGCCGATCGCGGCGCGCAGATGGCGGACGCAGCTCGTTCGGAGAGCCTCGTGTACGCGCAGGCGATCACCGCCATGCTGCTGGACTTCGAGCAGCCCCTCGCGGACGCGCCGGGTCCCGTGGTCAGGCCCGCAGGCGGGACCCGTACCGGGGTGAGCGAGATCCCCGACCTGGACGACTACATGGCCGGCCGGTTGGATGACATCGCCGACCGGAAGGATGGCATCCCCGACCTTGAAAGCGACGTTCCCGACTGGGAAGCCGATCTCCCCGACCGGGGCGACGACCTCTCCGCGACACCGGGCGCGCTAGCGCGAGGCGAGATGGGGCCGGAACCCGCGCAGGAGCGCGCCGCGCCGGATTCCACGACGCAGGTCGCCGAGAGCGCGGCCCGCCGCTTCTACTCCGCCTCCGATGCGGCGAACCAGTTCCAGTCGTACGCCGAGCGCGAGGTCACGGGCCTTCGCCGCATCAACCAGTACTGGGTCGAGATTCACAAGAAGGGGACGATCCCGGCCGCGTGCATCGTCTTCGTCCTCCTCGGCGCCCCGATCGCCGTCCGGTTTCCGCGCGGCGGGGTCGCGCTCGTGGTCGGGGTCAGCCTGGGCATCTTCGGGGCGTACTACGTCTCGCTCATCGGGGGCGAGCGGCTCGCCGACCGCCTCTGGATCTCGCCGCTCTGGGCCATGTGGGCCCCGAACGTCATCTTCGGCGCCGCCGGACTCGTGGCCCTGGCGCGCTCCACCAAGGTGATGCGCTGACGCCGTGAAGCTGCTCGACCGGTACGTCCTTTCCCAGTTCCTGAGGATTTTCGCGGCCTGTGCGCTCGGCGTGCCCTTCCTCTTCGTGGTCATCGACATCGCCGACAACCTCGACAGGTTCCTCGACCAGGGATCGACCTGGTCCCAGATCATCCTCCACTACGTGTACGAGTTCCCGTACCATTCGCTGCTCGGATTCCCGATCGCCGTCCTGCTCGGATCCGTGTTCACGGTGGCCTCCATGTCCCGGAACTTCGAGGTCGCGGCCGTCAAGGCGGGCGGCGTTTCCTTCTACCGGCTCGCCTTCCCGATCCTCTGCGGCGCCACGCTGCTCAGTTTCGTCGCGCTGGGTCTCACGGAGCTCGTCGCCGTGACGACGCGGAAATCGGCCGAGGTCCTGGAGCGGGAGGAGGCCCGCAGCCAGACGATCCGGAACTCGTTCGTCTACCGGGGGGACGACGGCCTCGTGTACAAGGCGCGGCTGCTCGACGCGCTTGAGGGCCGGATGGACGACGTGCAGATCGAGCGGAGGGGATCGGAACCCGACTTCCCCACCATCCACATCACGGCCAACGTCGCGCGGTACGACTCGGCGTCCGCTCGCTGGGTGCTCCAGCAGGGGTGGATGCGGGAGTTCCGCGGCCCGGAGGAGGAGACCGCCTTCGAGTTCGCCGAACTGTTCGTGCGCCAACTGGACGAAACGCCCGAGGAACTGCAGGCCAGACCCAAGGAACCGGACGAGATGCGTTACGCGGAACTGGGGCGCCTCATCGAGTCCGTCGAACGCTCGGGCGGCACGACGAACGGACTCAGAACCTCCCGCGCGCAGCGCATCGCCTTCCCCTTCGCGTGCCTCGTGATCGCCGTGTTCGGGATACCGCTCGCGCAGAGCAACAAGCGGGGCGGCGCGCCGACCTCGATCGGGATCGCGCTCGGGACGACGATCCTCTTCCTGACCCTGATCCGCATCGCCGAGGCGATGGGGGCGGGGGGAGCGCTGTCACCGGCGGCGGCGGCCTGGCTGCCCAACACCATCTTCTTCGGCGCCGGCCTCCTGCTCTTCGCGAAACTGCGGACCTAGCCGGCGGTGGGCCGCCGGCCCCGGTTAGCGGGCCGTGGCGTCGAGCCGCTCGATGTCCGTTCGCACCATGAGGCGGATCATCTCCTCGAACGACATGCGGGGCTCCCAGCCCAGCTGCCGCTTCGCCTTCGACGGGTCGGCGCAGAGCCGCTCGACTTCGGCCGGCCTCAGGAGCGCCGGATCCTGCTCGACGTGCTCGCGCCAGTCGCGTCCGATCTCGTCGAAGGCGATCTCGATCAACCGTTGCACGGAATGCGTCACGCCGGTGCCGATCACGTAGTCCTCCGGCGTCTCCGCCCGCAGCATGAGCCACATCGCCTCGACGTAGTCGCCCGCAAACCCCCAGTCGCGCTCCGCCCCCAGGTTCCCGATCGACAAACGGTCGACGAGCCCGCGATGGATGCGGGCCGCCTCCCGGCTCACCTTGCGCGTGACGAACTCGCGGCCCCGCCGGGGACTCTCGTGATTGAAGAGGATCCCGCTCGTCGCGAACAGGTCGTAGCTCTCCCGGTAGTTCACGGTGATGAAGTGGCCGTACACCTTCGCGACGCCATAGGGGCTGCGCGGGTAGAAGGGCGTGTCCTCGTTCTGTGGAGTCTCCCGCACCTTCCCGAACATCTCCGACGAAGAGGCCTGGTAGAAGCGGATCGCGGGATCGACCGCGCGGATCGCCTCGAGCATGCGCGTGACGCCCAGCGCGGTGAACTCGCCCGTCAGCAGCGGCTGATCCCAGGAGGTGGGGACGAAGGACTGCGCAGCGAGGTTGTAGACCTCCCGCGGCTCCACGCGTTCGAGCACGCGGATGAGCGACAACTGGTCGAGCAGGTCCGCCTGGTGGAGCGTGACACGGTCCCGGAGATGGGAGATCCGGTCGTACTTCTCCACCGAGGAACGGCGCACGACGCCGTGGACCTCGTACCCCTTGTCGAGCAGGAACTCGGCCAGGTACGAGCCATCCTGTCCCGTGATGCCGGTGATGAGCGCGATCATGGCGGCCGAATATGCGCGGCCGCCGCGCCGCGGCCAAACGAGGGCGGTCCCCCGGAGGCCGGCGTCGTCCCGGCGCTTGACCGAAGACAACCCGAATCCGACATTCCCCGGTCCCGCCGCCGGCCGGGCCGCGGGAAACCGAAGGCCGAAGACAGAGGAGGTCCCGCGATCCCGCGCGCGACGCCGGTTCCGGAATGGGTGCCCGATCTTCCCGCGAGCCCGGGCGTCTACGTCTTCGTGGATGCGCACGGGCATCCCCTCTACGTGGGGAAGAGCGTGAACCTGCGGCGGCGCGTGCGGGGGTACTTCTACTCGGGCGGGCCAACGAACGAGCGTCTGGCCGAGATGCTGCGGATCGCCCGGGACGTCGAGGCGCACCCGACCGGGAGCGACCTGGAGGCGCGGCTCGTGGAAGCGGAGCGCATCCTCGGCCAGCGTCCTCCCTACAACCGGGCGCTCAAGCGGCGCGATGCCGGCTGGTACCTGGAGCTGCCCCGGAACGAACCCTTCCCGCGGCTGCGCGTCGTGCGCCGGCCGCGCCGGGCCGAGGCCCGCTACGTCGGCCCCTTCCGGAGTCGCCGGTTGCCCGAGCGCATCCGTCGCCTTGTGGAGAAGATCGTCCGGCTGCGGAGTTGCGCCGAAGCGGTGCGCCCGGACCCGGCGCGGAGCCCCTGCATGCAGTTCGACATGGGCCTCTGCACCGCGCCCTGCGCGCGCCGCGTGGGACTCAACGCCTATCGGCGGCAGGCGGAAGCGGCCGGGCGCCTGCTCGCCGAGCCGGGCTACGCGTGGGAACTCCTGGACCGTTTCGCCGAGGCGCGCGACGCCGCCTCCGAGAGGCTGGAGTTCGAGCGGGCCGCAGCGGCGCAACTTCGTCTCGACTGGATCGAGGAACTCGAGGAGCTTCGGTTCCTGCTGGAGCCGGAAGCCGAGCCGCATTCGTGGCTCATTGTGCTCCCCGGGCTCGACGAGGCGCACCGGATGCTCCAGCCCGTGGCGCGCGGGCAGGTGCTCCGGCGGCGCCGCGTAGACTGGGTCGACGGCGCCTGGGAGGAGGCCGTGGAAAACGCCTGCTACGCGGTGCGAGTGGCGGAGTTGCGGGCGCCCACCGTGCTTTCGCCCCGGGAATCCGTGTCCAGCGCGATGGTGGGCCGCTGGCTTGAGGAGGGCGGCGACGGTGGACACGCGATCGACCTGACCCGCTTCGACGCCGCCGGCGCGATCGACCGGCTTCGGCGCCTCGTGTCCTGACGCCCCCCGCGGAACCCGGTCACCTTGAACGGGGTCTTGCTCCCCATGCTGAGGAACTCAGATGTCGTCGCGGCGCGCGAACGGATCCGGTCGGGCGTGGCGCGAACCACTTGCCCGCAGTCCTTCGCCCTCGAGGCACGCGCCGAGGGCCGCTTCCATCTCAAGACCGAGTTCCGGCAGCGCACCGGATCGTTCAAGGACCGGGGATCGCTCCACAAGCTCCTCCGCCTGGGCCCGGCCGCCCGCGAGGGCGGTGTCGTCGCGGCCAGCGCCGGGAATCACGCCCAGGCTCTCGCCTATCACGCCTCCCGGCTGGAGATCGCGTGTACAATCGTGATGCCCACGCACGCGCCCCTCATCAAGGTCGCCCACACGCGCGGCTACGGCGCCCGCGTGATTCAGACCGGGGAGACCCTCTCCGACGGGATGGCGCTCGTCGACCGCCTGGCCCGCGAGGAGGGGCTCACGCCCGTCCACGCCTTCGATGACCTCGATGTGATGGCGGGCCAGGGGACGATCGGGCTGGAGATCCTCGAACAGGTGCCCGACCTCACGACGGTCATCGTTCCGGTCGGAGGCGGCGGGATGATCTCGGGCATCGCGACCGTGGTGAAGGCACAGCGCCCGAATGTGCGCGTGATCGGCGTGGAGGCCGCGGCCTCGCCGGGGGCCCGGGAGTCGCTCGCCGCCGGGAAACCCGTGCACCTGGAGAACTCCGACACGCTCGCGGACGGCATCGCCGTGAAGCGGATCGGCGACCTTGCCTTCCCTCACCTGGCGACGCTCGTGGACGACATCGTCCTCATCGGCGAGGAACAGATCACCCGCGCGATCTTCTTCCTTCTCGAATCCGAGAAGTTCGTCGTGGAGGGCGGCGGAGCGGTGTCCGTGGCCGCCGTCCTCGAGGAAAAGGTCGAACTCGAGCCGTCCGACGTCACCGTCTGCATCCTCTCCGGCGGCAACATCGACATGAACCTGGTGTCCCGGGTCATCGACCGCGCGCTCTGGGCCGATGGCCGGCTCGCGCGTCTCGCGGTCGTCGTTCGAGACCGCCCCGGCTACCTCAACGAAGTGACGGCGCTCGTCGCGATCGAGGGCGCCAACGTCCTCCACATCGAACACACGCGCGCCTTCGGGGACATCTCCGTCGGGAAGGTGGGGATCGAACTCACGATCGAGACGCGCGGCCGCGACCATATCGCGACGATCGTGGCCAGGCTCCGCGAACTCGGCCACCGGGTGGAAGAACTGTCCTGACCCGCCGCGGCCGCCCGTCGACGATCAGGCCGTGTCTTCGACCTCGGCCAGCGCCTTCTGGAGTTCGCGCCGGGCCACGCGCGTGACGAGGACGACGACGGCCGCCGTGGCGGCGAGGCCGGCCACGAGCAGGGCGGTCTGCCCCCAACTCGCCGCGCCGCCGGACGCCTCGGCCACCTCCGCTCCGGCCGCGCCGATGTACACGTAGAGGAGCGTCCCCGGGAACATTCCCACGAGCGAGGCTGCGACGTATTGGGGGAATGTCACGCCGGTGAGGCCGTAGAAGTAGTTCTGCGCGCTGAACGGAAAGACCGGCGAGAGCCGGGTGAGGAAAACGATGCGCCAACCCTGCGTCTCGACCGCGCGGTCGATCGCCCGCAGCGCCGGGCGGTTGGCGAGGAGCTTCTCGACGCGGTCGCGCAGCACGTAGCGGGCGATGAGGAAGGCGAGCGCGGCCCCGATGTTCGCGCCCACGAACACGGTGAGCGTGCCGAGCGCGAGGCCGAAGGTGACGCCGCCGGCGATGGTCAGCGCCGAACCCGGCACGAAGAGCACCACGGCGAGCGCGTAGAAGAGTCCGAAGAAGAAGGGTCCCAGCCACCCTAGCCCCGCGGTGGTCTCGCGCAGCCAGGTGACGAGTCGCGCCAGAAAGCCCAGTTCCTGCTCCGACGCGGACTCCGAAGCCGCGGGCTCCGAAGCCTGGGCCGTCTGTGCGGGGATCGGCGCGGCGGCCACGAGGGTGGCGGGGGCGCCGAACTCCGGACCCGCGCGGGCCGACCGGGCATCGACTGCGCACTCGGCCGCCCCCGGCGCGAGCACCGCGAGAAGGAGCGCGATCCAGGCGGCCGCCGAAGCCCTTCGCTTGTTTCGCCCCAGCCCGGGAACCACTAGGGCCTCTCCAATCGATTGTGCGCGGCGAGGATACGCCGCACCTCGTCGTGCGGGAGTCCCGGTACCATGTTTCCGTCCCGCCCCACCATCGTCCGTCCCGCCACCATCGCGTTCGTGATCGCCTCCTCCGTGGCCTGGGCCGTGGCGAGCAGCAGCGGCGAGATGGCGTCGTTCGACATCATCTCGACGGTCGTGTTCTCGCCCCGGCTCCACGCCCCGCCGTTCGCCGTCGAGAAGGCGATGAAGATGTCTCCGGAGCTGTTCGCCCCGTAGCCCCCCATGCGCCCGATCCCGATCGGCGCCCGGCGCGCGAGCCGTTTCAACTGGTGCGGCAGCAGCGGAGCATCCGTCGCGACGACGACGATGATCGAACCGAGACCGTCGAAGGCGCCCGCGTCCGCCGATCCGTCGGCGCCGCCGGGCGGCGTCCAGTCGAGGAGTTCCCGCCCCACCGGCACGCCCGCGATCAGCAATTCCGGCCGTCGCCCGTAGTTGCACTGCACGAGCACGCCGACGGTGTAGTCCCCGACGAGCCGGGACGAGGTCCCGATGCCGCCCTTGAACGAATTGCACACCATGCCGGTCCCGCCGCCGACCGCCCCCTCCGTGACGGCGCCCGAGGCGGCGCTCTCGATCGCCGCGAACACGTGCTCTTTGCCAACGTGGAACCCGTTGATGTCGTTGAGCCGCCCGTCCCAGGTCTCCGCTACCAGCGGCAGGCTCCACCAGATGCCCGGCGCGATGGGGTGGTTCGCCTCCGCGTCCCGCGACCACTCGATGACCGCCTGGTGGACATCCCCCACGCTGTGGGTATTGGTGATCATCACGGGACCCTCGAGGAAGCCCGATTCCTCGACCCAGGTCGTCCCCGTCATTTCGCCGTTCCCGTTCAGCGAGTACCAGCCGGCGAAGACGGGTTCGTAGCTCGCCGTGCGCGGGAGCACGGCGGTCACGCCCGTGCGCACGGGGCCCTCCCCGACGACGAGCGCCCCCTCCCCTTCGATGATCGTCGCGTGCCCGACCCGGACGCCGGCCACATCGGTAATCGCGTTCAAGGCCCCGGGCTCCCCCGGGAACGGGATCCCGAGATCCCGCGCCCGCGGCGGCGTCTGGGCGCCGAGGGGGGCGGCGGCCAGCGCTCCGGCGGCGAGGACCGCGGCGGTGAGCGCTCCGGCGGCGGCCGGCATCGGCGCGACGGGGCGCCGGCGGGCCGATCCCGTTCGCGGCAAGAAGAACATCGACACCTCCACGCGAGGGATTGTGCGATTCGGTCTATTCGACCGCTACCTGAACGTACCCTGTATCCCCAGGGTCCACAGGACATCCGGTCGCAGGCCGGCGGCCTGGATCGGGAGCAGGGCGTTCGTGGCGAGGATCATGTCTCGGCCGAGCATGTACTTGAGCCCGACCGCGAGGTCGATGAAGTGGCGACCGACGTCCGGGAGGGATGACGACTCGACCGTGAGCGCCGGGTTGCCGACGAAGGTGACGGGCCCCGGCATGGGATGCTCGGGATCCGCCAGTTCCCAGCGCGTGATGAGGTCGGCGGCCACCGTGACGACATCGGACGCCTGGGCATCGAAGCCCACGGTCGCGAGCAACGCGTCCCGGTCGAAGTTCCTGTCGCGCAGGTTGCCTTCGCGCAGGAGATATCCGGCGTTCAGATGGGGCGAGAACCGTCCCCGGTTGAGGGAGAGAATCGCCACGGCGCGGCCACGCCCCTCGCCCAGGCCGAGCAGATCTTCCTCCTGGCCCGTGGGGAAGGTGACGTCCGCCAGCAGTGCCATGCCCACGGGCGGCGGCGCGCGGCCCACGGTCGTCCCCCCGGTGAGGTTGATCTTCACGCGGGCGGAGACATCGCCGATTCCCGTCGCCGACCCTCTCACGGCGTTGCTCGCCTCGAGGACCGGCGCGGGGGGCGTGCCGCCGAAACGGTGCGCGAGCGCGTTGCCGAGCGGCAGGATCTGGGCGTGTGCCGTCCCCCTCAGATTGGCCCGCACGACCGGCACGGCGAATCCCACGTCGAGGAAGGACGCCAGGCCGGCGCTCAGGACCGCCGTGGCCACCGTGTAGTCGAGGTCAAGGTTCGTCCGCACCCGGAGCACATCGCGCTCGAAGAAGGGCAGGCCGAGGCCGGGGTCCGGACCGAGGGCCACGTCCGAATCCTCGTGGAAGAAGTTCAGGACGAGGTTGTCCGTGGGCACGCCGCTGAAGTTCGTGACCTGGAACGCCGTGGCTTCGAGGCCGAGGAAGAACCGCCCCATCCCGAGGGTCTCCGCCCGTTCCGCGAAAATCGGCCCGAGCGACGCGCTCCGCTCTTCGTCCGACCAGATCCGGCCGCCGGACATCGCGGTCGGAGGAAGGCTGCCCACGACGCCGGCGATCCCCCCCTGGAAGGCGAGGATGAGCGCGTCGTTTCGCGGGACCCGTTCGCGCAGGTAGTGCCGGCCGTGCTCCGTATCGAAATGCCCCGTCTCCTCGAAGTCCGGGTCGAGGCACAGAGGCACCCCGCACTGCCCGAACACGAACAGTTCCGACACGAGGTCCGTGAGCGACTGCGCCGCGGCCGGCCGGCCAGTCGCCGCCGTCAGCGCCACCGTGACCATGAGCCCCGCGACGGCTCGTCCGTGCATCTCGCCTCCCATCGAGTTTCCGCTCCGGTGGCGCTGAAGGTTCGCGCGCCGGTCGGACGCGGCAAGATGACCCGTTGACCTCCGGCGCCCTCCGCGCTCATCCTCGGGCCATGCCTTCATCGCACCCGCGTCTGAAAACAGCCGGTTCGGCGCCCGCGTTACGGCGGCGCAGCCAGGACACCCACGACGTCATCATCGTCGGCTCCGGGGCGGGGGGCGGGATGGCCGCCTACGTGCTCGCCTGCCACGGCGTCCGGGTCCTGCTCCTCGAAGCGGGTCGGGACTACGACCCCGTGTCGGAGACCCCGATGTTCCAGCTCCCGGCCGACGCGCCGCTCCGGGCCGCGGGGACCGCGGACAAGCCGTTCGGCTTCTACGACGCGACCGTGGACGGGGGCTGGCGCGTCCCAGGCGAACCCTACACGAGCGCCGAAGGGGTCAACTTCATGTGGTGGCGGGCGCGCATGCTCGGCGGGCGGACGAACCACTGGGGCCGGATCTCGCTCCGCATGGGCCCCTACGACTTCAAACCCTACAGCCGGGATGGGCTCGGGTTCGACTGGCCGATGACGTACGACGACCTCGCGCCGTGGTACGACCGCACCGAGGCCTTCATCGGCGTCTACGGTTCGAGCGAGGGGCTCGAGAACACGCCCGACTCCTCCGACGGGATCCTCCAGCCGCCGCCCGCCCCGCGCGCCTACGAACTGCTCGCGAAAAAGGCCTGCGGAGACCTCGGGATCCCGGTCGTCCCCGCGCACATCGCGATCCTCACGGAAGCGCAGGACGCCGAGGGGCTGTCGCGGATGCTGTGGCCGGGCAACGCGCTGGCCCAGCGGGTGACGCGCGACGCCATGCGCGGCCGCGCGCCCTGCTACTGGGCGACGCCGTGCGGGCGCGGCTGCTCGATCAAGGCCAACTTCCAGTCGCCGACCGTCTGCCTGCCGCCGGCGCAGGCGACCGGCAACCTCACCACGATCACCGACGCCATGGTGCGCGAGGTGACGCTCGATGCGCGGGGACGGGCGAGCGGGGTCCACTACGTCGACAAGAAGGCGCGCGCGGACCGCCATGCCGCGGCCCCGGTCGTCATCCTCGCGGCCAGCGCCCTCGAGTCCGCCCGCATCCTCCTCAACTCCCGCAGTTCGCCGTTCCCCGATGGCCTGGCGAATGGGAGCGGCCTCGTCGGCAAGTACATCATGGACACCGTGGGCGCCGGCGTGTCCGGCCAGATCCCGGCGCTCGAGTACCTGCCGCGGCACGCCGAGGAGGGGGCCTCGGCGATGCACATGTACATGCCGTGGTGGCTGTACGGCGAGCAGGCGGCGGGACGCCTCGATTTCGCGCGCGGCTACCATATCGAGTTCGGCGGCGGGCAGCGGATGCCCGGCTACGGCGCCTTCAGCGGCATCGAGCCGCTCACGGAGGGCGCCTACGGGCAGCGCTTCAAGGAGGAGTGCCGCCGCTACTACGGTTCGTTCACCTACTTCGACGGGCGCGGCGAGATGATCCCCAACGAAGACTGCTACTGCGAGATCGATCCCGGCGTCGTCGATCAGTGGGGCATCCCCGTGCTCCGGTTCCACTGGAAGTGGTCCGACCACGAACTCAACCAGGCTCGGCACATGCAGCAGACGTTTGCCGGGATCATCGAGGAGATGGGCGGGCAAGTGCTCTCGACGGTGCAGACGGACGGCGCCCGCGCGATCCTGGCGCCCGGCCAGATCATCCACGAGGTGGGCGGCGTGCGGATGGGAGACCGGCCGGAGAACTCGGTGCTCAACCAGTACTGCCAGTCGTGGGAGGTCCCGAATCTGTTCGTGATGGACGGCGGGCCCTTCGTCTCCAACGCGGACAAGAACCCCACGCTCTCCATCATGGCGATCGCCTGGCGGTCCTCCGAGTACCTCGTGGATCAACTTCGGCAGGGAGCGCTCTGATGGCGGACCAGGAACGCGAACGCGCAGGAGACGGCGCGCCGGACCGCGCGCCGGAACCGGAGGCGGCCGAGGGACTGACGCGCCGCCGGGCGCTGCAGGTGCTCGCCGCCGGGGCGGCGGGCGCGGCCGCCATCTCCGCGGGGGCGTGCGCCGACGGCGGAGAATCCGGCGTCCCCGGCACCGAGGCTGCGACCGACTTCGAGGGCGCCACGAGCGGCGGCAACCCCCGGGCCGCCGGCACGCCGACGGACCCGGACCTCGTCTCGCCCGTCGTGTGGTGGGACCTGGTCCTTACGGAGGACGAACTCGCCACCCTCGCCGCCCTGTGCGACGTCATCATCCCCGAGGACGAACACTCCCCCGGCGCGGCGGCGCTCGGGGCGCACGCCTTCATCGACGAGTGGGTGAGCGCGCCCTACGACGGAAACCGGGACGATCTGACGCTCGTGCGCGGCGGGCTCGTGTGGCTGGACATAGAATCGACGGAACGTTTCGGGGGCCGCTTCACCGGACTCAGGCTCGAGCAGAAGCACGCGATCTGCGACGACATCTGCTGGGCGGAGAACGCCGCACCGGAATACCGGGTCGCGGCCCGTTTCTTCGATCGCGTGCGGGATCTCACATCGACCGCGTTCTGGACGACCGCCGAGGGGATGGCCGACCTCGGCTTCGTCGGGAACCGCCCCATGCCCCGCTTCGACGGCCCGCCCCCGGAGGTTCTCGAACGCCTGGGTCTGGCTTAGTGTACACGAGTGGCCGTCGGCGCGAGCGCATGCAGGCGGACTTTCTTTCGCAGACCTGTCCCGGAATGAGGCGCAGATGACGCTGAAGAACGACTTCTCACGGCGCGACTTCGTTCGGGCCTCGGGCGCGGCCGGCCTCGGCCTGAGCATCGTGCCCGCGCATGTGCTCGGCGGGCCCCGGCGCCGCGCGCCCAGCGACACGCTGAACGTGGCGCACATCGGGGCCGGTGGCATGGGTGGCGGCGACGTGCGCGGGATGGCGGGCGTCGGCGAGAACATCTACGCCCTGTGCGACGTGGACGAGCGTCAGGCGGCCGGCTCGTGGAGCGCCTTCCCGCGAGCCAAGCGCTACCGCGACTTCCGCACCATGCTCTCGGAAGAGGCCGACAACATCGACGCGGTGTTGATCTCCACGCCGGACCACACGCACACCGCGGCCGGCATGATGGCCCTTTCGCTGGGCAAGCCCACCCGCATCCAGAAGCCGCTCGCGACCACGATCTGGGAGGTGCGCCAACTCGTCGCCGCCGCGGAGAGGGCGGGGGTCGCCACGCAGATGGGGAACCAGGGTCACGCCCAGGACGGTACGCGGGAGATTCGCGAGTGGTACGAGGCCGGCGCGATCGGCGAGATCCGGCGCGTGGAGTACTGGACGAACCGACCCATCTGGCCGCAGGCGATCCTGCGGCCGACCGAGGCGCACCACGCCCCGCCCTGGCTGGAGTGGGACCTGTGGCTGGGGCCCGCGGCCGACCGCCCCTACCACCCGGCCTACGCCCCCTTCAACTGGCGCGGCTGGTGGGACTTCGGTACCGGCGCGCTGGGCGACATCGGGTGCCACGCGATGGACGCGGCCTTCTGGACCTTCGACCTCGGCACGCCGGAGCGGATTTCGGCCGAATCGACGACGCTGTTCCCGGAGACGGCGCCCGCGGCGTCGCGCATCGAGTACGACTTCCCGGCACGCGGAGACCGGCCGGCCGTGAAGGTGGTGTGGCGAGACGGCAACCTCTCCCCGCC
The DNA here is from genome assembly GCF_947581915.1 of Candidatus Palauibacter scopulicola. Taxonomy (NCBI): domain Bacteria; kingdom Pseudomonadati; phylum Gemmatimonadota; class Gemmatimonadia; order Candidatus Palauibacterales; family Candidatus Palauibacteraceae; genus Candidatus Palauibacter; species Candidatus Palauibacter scopulicola. The sequence goes on along the minus strand of NZ_CANPWG010000009.1, from coordinate 13,374 downwards.
CAGGCCCGCGGAAGTGCCGGACGACGCGCGCTGGCCCTTCGAGTCGAGCGGGCAGCTGTGGATCGGGACCGACGGCAAGATGTTCGCGGGAATCTACGGCGAGAACCCGCGGCTCCTCGACGCCGAGCGGGACGCGGCGATCCGGGCCGATCCGCCGCCAGAGAGGTATCCGCGCACGGACGGCGTGTACGCGGAGTTCGCCGCCGCCTGCAAGGACGGCCCCCCCGCCGGTTCCAACTTCGTCGAACACGCGGGACCGCTGACGGAGATGGTGCTCCTCGGCAACCTCTCCGTGAGAAGCGGCCGGGAAGTGCGGCTCGATCCGGCGACGGGCGAGATCCTGAACGGCGTCTCGATCCCCGAACGCTATGTAACGCCCGACTACCGTTCGGGCTGGGGGTGGTAGCGGCCTCCTTTCCGGCCGCGGCGACCGCGGATGTACGCCGGGGACGGGTGATCCCGTGCAACTGAACGGCCTCGACTGGATCGTCCTGGCCGCGTACGGGATCGTGGCCCTCGGCGTCGGGCTCTGGTTCGCCCGGCGCGCCGGCTCCGGCACGAACGAGTTCTTCCTCGCGGGCCGGAAGCTCCCCTGGTGGCTGCTGGGGACGTCGATGGTCGCCACGACCTTCTCCACCGACACCCCGAACCTCGTCACCGACCTCGTCCGCAACGGGGGCGTGAGCCGGAACTGGGGTTGGTGGGCGTTCCTCATCACGGCGATGTGCACGACATTCTTCTACGCGAAGCTGTGGCGGCGTTCCGGCGTGTTCACCGACATCGGCTTCTACGAACTCCGCTATTCCGGGCGCGCGGCGACCTTCCTGCGGGGCTTCCGGGCCCTCTATCTGGGCGTCTTCTTCAACGTCGTCATCATGGCCACCGTCACGCTCGCCGCGATCAAGATCTCGGGGGTCCTGCTCGGGGCGGACAAGTACACGACGGTGCTCGTCGCGGGCACGGTGGCGGCGCTGTACTCCGCGACTTCCGGGCTCTGGGGCGTGGTCGTCACCGATCTCCTCCTGTTCGCGATCGCCATGATCGGGTCCGTCGCGGCGGCTTCGTACGCGCTCTCGCAGCCCGAGGTCGGGGGTCTGGCGGGGCTCGTCACCCACCCGGAGATCTCGCGAAACCTGTCGCTGCTGCCCGACTTCTCCGACTGGCGCACGGCAGCCATGGTGTTCGTGATCCCGATTGCCGTGCAGTGGTGGGCGAGCTGGTATCCCGGCGCGGAGCCGGGCGGCGGCGGGTACGCGGCGCAGCGGATGCTCGCGGCGCGGAACGAGCGCGACTCCATGCGCGCCACCCTGTGGTTCAACATCGCGCACTACTCGTTGAGGCCGTGGCCCTGGATCCTCGTCGCCCTCGCCTCGATCGCCGTCTATCCCACGCTCGACTCGATCGGAGCGGCCTTCCCCGACCTCGACCCCAGCATTCTGGGGCACGACCTCGCCTACCCGGCGATGCTCGTCTTCCTGCCGCACGGACTGCTGGGACTCGTCGTCGCTTCGCTCGCGGCGGCCTACATGTCGACCATCTCCACGCACCTGAACTGGGGGTCGTCCTACGTCGTCGACGACTTCTATCGCCGGTTCGTGGCCCGGGACCGGGACGAGGCCCACTACGTGCGCGTGGCGCGGATCTCCACCGGAGTGCTGATCGTCCTCTCCGCCGCCCTCGCGCTCTTCCTGGACAGCGCGAAGCAGGCGTTCGAACTCATCCTGCTGCTGCACGCGGGGAGCGGTCTGATCTTCCTCCTGCGCTGGTTCTGGTGGCGGGTGAACGCGTGGTCGGAGATCTCGGGCATGGCGGCTTCCGCGACGGTGGCGCTCTGGTTCCCGCTCTTCCACGAACGCGTGGGGCTGCCGGCGCTCGATCCGGCGGTCAGCCTGCTGCTCGGCGTCGGGCTGACCACGGCCGTGTGGCTCGCCGTCACCTTCCTCACCCGGCCCGTGGACACGGCGACGCTGCAGGGCTTCTGCGACCGCATCCGCCCCTTCGCCCGCGGGTGGCGGAGGGCCGTGAACACGCAGCCGGACGCGCCCGGGAGCCTGGCCGCGGGTCTCGCCGCATGGGGTCTGGGCTGCGTGACCGTGTACGCCGTGCTCTTCGGCACGGGGATGGCGCTGTACGGGAGACCGGCCGCCGCGACCGGATTCGGACTCGTGGCCGTCGCCGCCGCCATCGGGTTGTTCCGGGCGCTCCCCCGGGTGGGCTTCGACTGACCGAACCCGGCTGACACCCCACCCGCGCTTGGAGGCCGTGCGCCGTCAGGGGTCGATTTCGAGGTGGTCCACGAGGAGCACGTGGCCCGGCGGACCCCAGCCGTCGAGCGAGATGCGATCGACGCCGAGCGGAGCCTCGATGCGGACGCGTTCGGCTCGGAAGAGCGAACGCCCTCCGGGGCTGTAGGTCGCCGTCCCGGACCCTGAATCTCCCCCGGAGGCGTAGCGCATGTCCGGAGCGTGGGTCCGGGTCGAGGCGGACATGCGTTCGCCGGCGCTCCAGGCGATCACCTCGAAGTCTTCGATGAGGTCGGGGCCGAAGAGCGTGAACGTCACGCTCCGGGGGCGTCCGGGGAAATCGAGGTGGAGGACGCCGACCTCCAGACCCTGCTCGCCAGCGAGGGGGAAGCTCAGCGCGTGCACCGACGCGTTCGCGGGCAGGTAACCGCGCGCATCGAGCACATGAGGCCGGGTGGCGTCCGCCGTGTACGATTCGAACGACACCACGAGGCCCTGCTCCCGCCATTCCTCCGCCACCGCGGAGTTGGAGACGACGGGTCGGCCATCGGGGTAGGCCTCGAACTCGATCCGCTCATGCCGCCCGCCCGCCAGGGGATCGTGCGCGTCGAGCGGAGTGTCGGCCTCCTCGCCGTCTCCCGGCGCGGCCGCGGGCGGCGCCGAAGCCGGCGGAGCCTCGCGGAGGGCCGGCGCCTCGGCCGGGGGTGGGGGCGTTGAATCGAGGTCCCACCGGAAACGGAAGCCGGCCGAGCGCAGCCCCGTCCAGGCGGCCACGCCCGCGAGTCCGGCCACGGTGAGGGCGGCCAGGCCGCGGAGCGCCCGCAGGGCGAAGGGCGGACGGCGGGTCCGCGCCTTCGTCAAGCCCGGACGACGCCGAGCTGCGGCCACGTCTCCCACCGGCCGCGGGTGAAGTCGGGAAAGTCGACCGGCCGGCTGCGCTCCGCCACGGACGCCTCGCTCACGGCGCACACGGCTGACAGCGCCGCCGCGTCGTACACGTTCATGTCCGTAGGCAGTCCCTCGCGCAGGCACTTGATGAGCCGGTAGTCCTCGAGGTAGTCCATGCTGCCGTGTCCGCGGCCCGCCCCGGCTCCGGCCATCTCGCGCCACAGCGGGTGCTCGAACTCGTCGAGGTAGTCCGCCGCCTCGTCCCACCGGTGCCCCTCGCTGCGGCCCTCGACGTACACCCGGTCGGGATAGCCCTGGAAGAGGCCCCGCGTGCCCTGGACGAGGTGGATCCGCGAGTACGGGCGGGGAAGGTTCGTGTCGTGCGAGACGTAGATCGTGCGGCCGAGGACGGTCTTGATGAGCGTGACGTTCACGTCGCCGAGCGCGAACGTCTCCCGGCGCTCCGGCGCGTCCTCGGGGAAGTGCTCGCGCGCAAAGTCCTGCAGCCCGCGCGACGGACCGCTCATCGAGACCGCGTAGTCGAAGCGGTCCCCGCGGTTGATATCCATGCAGTTGGCGATCGGGCCCAGCCCGTGCGTGGGATAGAGGTTGCCGTTCCGCGTCTTCGAATGCTCCCGCCGCCACAGCCCCTCGCCGGTGTCGGCGAACTTGATCGCGCGCAGGTCGTGGAGGTAGCCGCCTTCGCCGTGCAGGATCTCGCCGAACAGCCCGAGCCGCGCCATGTGGAAGACGAGCATCTCCCAGCGGCCGTAGTTCACGTTCTCCATCATCACGCAGTGCCGCCGCGTTGCCTCGGCCGTCTCCACGAGGCGCCAGCAGTCCTCCATCGTATAGGCCGCCGGAACCTCCGTCGCCGCGTGCTTCCCGCGCTCCATGGCGGCGACGCAGACGGGCACGTGCCAGCGCCACGGCGTAGCCGTGTAGACGAGGTCGATATCCTCCGTCTCGCACATGCGGACGAAGTCCGTCTCCCCGCGCGTGTAGAGGGCCGGCTCCGGCCCCCCGGCTTCGAGCACCCAGTCGCGGGCTCGCTCCGCGTGCGCGGGCCGGATGTCGCAGAGCGCGGTGAGCTCCACGCCCTCCATGTCGAGGAGATTACGGACGTGGACCGATCCCATGCCGCCGATCCCCACGAAGCCGATCCGGACCGTCTCCAGCGGCGGGGCCGAGAAGAGCGCCTCGGGCGCCGGGGCGCCGCTCCCGGACTGCGTCGAGCCGCTCGTGGGCCGCGGCGATGCGCTGCCCGCCTCGGGCCCGCGGCAGGCGCCAAGGGCCGCGGCTCCCGCCCCCATCGCGCCCAGCTTGAGCAGCGTTCGCCGGTCGACGCCCGCGGGTATCATCTCGCCGGTTTCGTTCGATTCGCGCTTCGTCGGTTCCATTCGGGTTTGCCTCCGCGTGCGAGACATGACATATGGAGTCCAACTTCGGAGCGGCGGGGAGCGGATGGCAAACACATGAGGCCATACAGGACGCATCGAACGGTGCGCGCGGCGATGGTGGCTGGCGTCGCGGCGGCCCTGTGCCTGTCGTGCGAGTCGGCGTCGACCGGCCGGAACCGGCTCCTCGACGCGGCGGCGGCCATCCAGCGGCTGTCGAGCCTCGCGTACGAGTACGTGTACGAGGGGACCGGCAGCGCCGCAGGGTCCTACGCCGGGAGGGTGCGGCTGCTCAGCGCCGCGGACGAACCCCGGATCTACTGGGCCGAGCTGCGGCCGTCGCCGTCATGGACCCCCGCGCCGCCGCCGGGCGAACCGCCCCCGGGCGACCCGCCCACCGATGCGCCGGTCGATGCGCCCGCCGGCACGCCCGCCGAGGCGCCCGCGCTCATCGTTTCGGGGGGCGGCGACTACGTCGCAGCCCTCGACGAGGCGTCGGGCAGGTTTCGTCACGGGACGATCTCGGGGGGCTCCGGCCATCTCGTGGCCAACGCCCCCTTCGCGGTCCTGTCGGCGTTCACGGATCCGCAGCCGTTCCGGGCGGAACTGGCGAGCGACATGGAACTCGTGAGCCGGGAGACGATTGGCGGCGTGCTGTGCGACGTGCTGCGCGGAAGGACCGACGAGTTCGGACCCGCGCAGGTGTGGTGGCACATCGGGGTCGAGGACGACCTGCCGCGCGCCTTCCGCTGGGAGGCCGATGACGGAAGCGGGGCCCTCGCGTTCGAGATCCGGAGCATGCTCGTCGATCCGGCGATCTCGGCCGAGCAACTCGCGATCCGCGTGGACCTCGACGGTCCCGAGGGCGGCGAGGTCATCGACGAGGACGCGCGGCGGATCGAACCCGGCGTGCCGGCGCCCGACTGGACGCTCGAAACGGCATCGGGGTCGTCCCTCCGCCTCTCGGACCTGCGCGGGGACGTCGTCGTGCTGAGTGTCGGGGCGAGTTGGTGCGCCCTCTGCCGGGACCTCGCGGCCGCGTACGCCGCCCTCCCGGATCAGACCGCGTCCGAGCGCGTCCGCTTCCTCAACCTCAACGCGTGGGAAAGTCCCGAGGTCGACCCCGGCCCGATCGTGCGCGAATGGGGGCTCGACGCGCCTCTCCTCCTGCATGCGGAGCGCATCGCCTCCGACTACAAGCTCGCCTCGGTTCCGGCGCTCTTCGTGGTGGACGCCGCGGGAGACCTCGCGCTCGTGCGGCACCCGACGCTCGCGGATCCCGAAGCTCAGGCCGCAGAACTCGAGCGGACCCTGCGAACGCTCCTCGACCTGAACCCCTGACCGCCCCTACTTGTCGATCGGCAGCCCGCTGGGCACGGTCGCCGGCGCGAGGTGCGACAGGTCGCGCGCCGCGTCATCCGTCAGCGACTCGAGGAAGGCGACGAGGTCGTCCGCTTCCGCGTCGTCGAAGGTGACCGGGATGAGGATGGTGTCCCGCGTGACGAGGATCTCGTCGAAGTTGTTGAGCAGCGTGCCCCGCAGCTCGGGATCCACCTGCGACACGTCGTAGTCCCGGAGACGGTTGTCGATGCTGTCGTAGTGCACGACGATCGCCTTCAGCGTGGCGAACTGGCCCGCGTGGCCGTACGGCCCCGTGAGTTCGACGTTCCGCATCGGCGGCGTCTTGAACAGCCGCCGGTGCGCCGGGTCTCCCGTCACGCGCTCGCGGCCGAAGTCGTCGTTTCCGCCCGGACCGTCGCCCAGCCCGGGGCCGATCTGCGGGAGGGCGGCGTTGTGGTGCTCGTTGTTGCGGTCGTCGAACTGATCGGTCTCGTGGCACAGCATGCAGCGGATCGTCATGAAGCTCTTCGCGCCGCGGAGCGCCGAATCGCTGAGCTGGTCGTTGTCCCCCTTCAGGAACCGGTCCCACGGCGTGTCGATGAAGGCGAGTTCGGACACGTAGAAGCCGGCGATCGCGTTCGCCGCGTGCGCGAAGGACATGTCGTCGAACCCCGTACCCGGATACGCGGCCTCGAACAGCATCCGGTATTCCTCGATCTCCCCCAGCCGCGCCATGAGCGCCGCCCACACGCCGGCGAAGTCGTCATCCTCCAGCGCCGCCAGTTCGTTGTCGTCGCCGAAGCCGCGCATCTCCTTGCGCCGCAGCACGGGAATCATGGGCTGCGCCGAGAGCGCGCCGAACTCGAACACGGCCTGCATGTCGGACGTCAGTTGATCCCCGGCCTCCGTCGAGATGAAGCCGTCCTCCAGCTCCTCCACGAATCCATCCCAGAAGAACTGCGTCGAGAGATGGAGGTTGAAGAGCGCGGGCGAGTTGCGCGGGATGAACTCGCCCTCGGGGTGCGTCCGGTTCGGACCCAACCCGCGTCCCCCGACGCCGATCGAGAGCGACCGGCCGTCCCCCATCGCGAAGCTGGGGAGGTGGCACGTCATGCAGGAGAGGTCCCGGTTCCCGCCCAGAATCCGGTCGAAGGCCAGCGCGCGCCCCAACTCCACGAGTTCCGGCCGCACGGAGGGCGGCGGCTCGAGCGGGTCGAGGTTCCGGTGGTCCGCGAGCAGGCGCACCGTGTCGATGAGCATGGCCCGCACGACCTCGGGAGGCAGCGGGGGCGGGGGCGGCGGTTCCGGCGGAGGCGCGGGCGGCACCGCCGGCGGGACCGGGGGCGTGACGGAACCGTCCCCGCAGGCCGCGAGGCCGAGCAGAAGTCCCGTGGCCGTGAAGGCGAGCGCCTTCCGAGTGCGATTCAACATGCGGGAGACATATGCACCGGGGTCGCGGAAGCTCGCGTCAGGGGCTTTCCACGATGATTCGCACGTCCATCATGTACTCGTGGTAGCGGCAGAAGAATACGTACTCGCCCTCGACCCTGGGACGGTAATCCCAGACCGTTCCCGGCCGCAGATCGTCGCTGTCCACCGCTGTCGCGCCGTCGGGGACCTTGCTGAACTCCACCCGGTGGATGTTCGTGCCGTTCTGCGTCCACGTGATGGTCGCGTGCCGCTTCACCGTCACCTGGGCTTCCTGATCGTGATTGCCGTCGGGATCGACAAACGTGTCGTCCTGGATGTCGAAGTTCGCGTCCGACCCGAAGGGCACCTCCACTTTGGGCGGAGGCGGCGGCGGCGGCGGTGGAGGCGGCGGGGGCGGCGGCGGCCCGACGGGCGGGGGCGGCGGCGGCGCAGGCGGAGGAGGCTCGACGGGCGTGCCGACCGGGCCCGCGCCCGAACCTCCGCCTCCGCAATTGAGGGCAATGCCCACCGCAAACAGCAGGGCTGGCCAACGACCCTTCATTCAAGACCCTCCTGGGGTACCGCGGGTACCGCGCCCACGATCCGACCTGAAAAAATGAAACGGCCCGCGCGCCTGAGGCAAGCTCCACCGGCTCGCCCTCGGGCCGGCGTTGCCGCGGGACCCGATCCGTTCAAGATTCGCCGGCATGCGAACCTCACCCCATATCCGCCCGGTGACGCCCGTCATCGGCGCCGAGGTCGACGGCGTGGATCTCGCCGCCCTTGATGATGACAGTTTCGAGACCATCCGCGATGCGTTGATGGCGCACTGCGTCCTCTTCTTCCGGGACCAGGACATCTCCATCGAGAGCCAGAAGGCGCTGGGCGCCCGGTTCGGCGAACTCGTCGAGCACCCCAACGAGCCGGGCATCGCGGGACATCCGGAGGTGTTCCGGATCCATGCGGACGAGAACTCGGTGCGGGCGACCGGGGAGCGCTGGCACTCGGACGTGTCGTGCGACCCCATGCCGCCGATGGGTTCGATCCTGCGCCTGCACACGGTGCCCGAGAGCGGCGGCGACACGCTGTTCGCGAACATGTACGCCGCCTACGAAGCGCTGTCGGACCGCATGAAGGCGCTGCTCGACGGCCTCACGGCGGTCCACGACGGCGGCCCGTTCTACCGCGAGGTGAACCGGCTCATCGGGCGCGACGACGGGGGCCGCTCATACCCGTCGGCGGAGCACCCCGTCGTCCGCACGCACCCGGTGACGGGACGGAAGGCGCTGTTCGTGAACGAGATGTTCACGGTCCGCATCGCGGATCTCCCGCGGGGCGAGAGCATCGGGCTGCTCGACTTCCTCTTCCGGCACGTGCAGCGGCCGGATTTCCACTGCCGCTTCCATTGGCGCCCGCATTCCGTCGCCTTCTGGGACAACCGCTGCACGCAGCACCACGCGATCTGGGACTACTTCCCCGCCGTACGCTCCGGCTACCGCGTCACCATCCGCGGCGAACGCCCCGCCTAGACGGCCGTCTCGGATAGCGGCCGATTGTCGGTCAGGCTACCGTCCAATTGTTGGTTAGAGCGCCGTCCAATCGCTGGTTAGGAGTCCGGACCATGCTGAAGCGCACTCCGATTTCGCTCATCGTGTTCGTGATGGCGGCGACCCTCGGGGCCTGCGGCGGCGCCGGCCCCGAATCCTCACCTGCAGAGGCGATGCAGGCTGCGGCGCTCGCGATCGTCGGGGCGACCGTCATCGATGGCTCGGGCGCCGAACCCGTGCCCGACGCGACGGTCGTGGTCCGCGACGGGCGGATCGAGTCGGTGGGACCGTTGGCTGAAGTCGAGGTTCCGGCGGACGCCGAGGTCCTGGACGCGGCCGGAAAACACCTCGTCCCCGGTCTCATCAACGCGCACGGCCATGTGGGCTCGACCCTGGGCCTCGAGGGCGGGCACTACTCGCGAGAGAACGTCCTGCGCGACCTGCGGCTGTACGCGAGCTATGGCGTCACCACCGTCGTGAGCCTCGGCGGCGACGAAGCCGCCGGCGTCGAGGTGCGCGACGAACAGGACGTGCCATCGCTCGACCGGGCCCGGCTCTACGTGGCGGGTGCCGTGGTGGCGGGGATCACGCCGGGGGCCGCGCTCGAGATGGTGCACGGGAACGCGGCGATGGGGGTCGACTTCATCAAGATCCGGGTGGACGACAACCTCGGCAGCACGTACAAGATGACGCCGGACGTGTACGGGGCGGTGATCGAGGGGGCGCACGAACTCGGGCTTCCGGTCGCGGCGCACCTGTTCTACCTCGATGACGCCCACGGGCTGCTCGACGCCGGCGTGGACTTCATCGTGCACAGCGTCCGCGACCGGGCCGTGGACGACGTGCTCGCGGGTCGACTCATCGAAGCCGGTGTCTGCTACTCGCCGACGCTCACGCGCGAAGTCTCGACCTTCGTGTACGAGAGCGAGCCCGAGTTCTTCTCGGATCCCTTCTTCCTCGCCTCCGCGGAGCCGACCGTGCTGGACGCACTACGGGTGCCGGAGAGCATGGCGCGCTACCGCGAGAGCGAGTCGGCCCAGCGCTACAAGGAGGCGCTCGCGCAGGCCCAGGAAAACCTGGGCGCGCTGTCCGACGCCGGCGTGACCATCGCCATGGGCACCGACACCGGTCCGCCCGCGCGCTTCCAGGGCTACTTCGAGCACATGGAACTCGCGCTCATGGCCGAGTCCGGCATGTCGCCGATGGAAATCCTCGTCGCCTCCACGGGCGACGCGGCGCGCTGCGCGGGACTCGAGGGCGTCGGTACGATCGAGGCCGGCAACTGGGCCGATCTCGTCCTCCTCGGCGCCGACCCGCTGGATGGGGTCGAGAACCTCCGCACGATCGAATCCGTCTGGATCGCCGGCAACAAGGTGCCTTCCGTCTCCGGCTAACTCCGGCGACGTTCTAACTCCGGCCCCGTTCGCGGAGGTCGACGATGGGGGGGGCGTCCTCGGCGAACGTGCCGGACTCGACGGGGCGGACGTCCACGCGGAGCCGGGTCGTCTCCCGGAGGCGGGCGGCGAGTTCGTCGATGTCGGGCTGTCGGCCGGGGGCGGGCTCGACCGAGATGACGAGGATGTCGCGATGGTCCTCCTCGGTGACGGCCCCCTGGTAGCGCCGGACGCCCGGAGCGCCGACGAGGGCTTCCGCCAACTGGCGTGGATGGACGAACATGCCGCGCACCTTCACGCCCTCGCCGGTCCGGCCCAGGAAGCCCGCCAGCCGGGGCGAGGTCCGTCCGCAGTCGCACCCGTCGGGCCGGAACGCCGACAGGTCGCCCGTCCCGAAGCGGACGAGCGGGTAGACCGGGTTGGCGCTCGTGACGACGACCTCGCCGGGCTTGCCGGGCTCGCACGACTCGCGCGTGCCGGGGTCCAGCACTTCGACGACGATGCCCGGCGCGACGTGCCAGCCGTCCTTCGCTTGGCACTCGTAGCCGATGGCCCCGGCGTCGGCGGTCCCGTACGCCTGGAAGACCGAGACCCCGTGGCCCTCCTGCAGCAGCCTGCGGAGATCGGGAGGCAGGGGCGCGCCGCTGACGAGCGCCCGGCGGAACGTGGCGGGGATCCCGTCCTCCCTCCCCCGCTCCAGCAGAGTCAGGAGGAACTGCGGCGTCCCCACGTAGCCGGCGGCGCCGATCTGTGACGCGAAGGCGGCCTGGGCCGACGTGTTCCCCACCCCGCCCGCCACGACCACGCACCCCACGGCGCGCAACCCCGCGTCCATCATGTGACCGCCGGGGGTCAGGTGATACGAGAACGTGTTGAGCACCACGTCGCCGCGCTCGAACCCCGCCGCGCGAAACGCAGGGGCCATGCGCCAGTAGTCCGCCCGCTGGCCCTCCGGATCGTTGATCGGGCCGGGGGACCGGTGGATGCGCCGGAGGACGCCGAGATCCACGCCCAGCATCCCACCGAAGGGCGGCTGGGCCGCCTGCAGCTCCGGCAGGTCGTCCTTGGCCAGGACCGCCACCTCCCGCAGCCCCGCCACGCCGCGCGGCTCGGGGTGGGCAATCCCGGCCTCCCGGAGGCGGACCCCGGCTTCCCCGCTGCGCTCGAGCGCGAGGCGGACGGCCCGGTCCGCCAGCGCATCCTGCGCCGCGTCCCAGTCGGGCGGGGCTTCCGCGGCGTCCAGGGGACGACGCCCCACCGTGCTCACGACAGCCACCGCTTGCGGCGGCGGTAGTGCTTCACGTCGCGATACGAGCGCCGCCCGATCTCGCTCAGGCCCAGGTAGAACTCGCGCACGTCCTCGTTCTTCCCCAGTTCCTCCGCGGAACCCTCCAGCACCACGCGGCCCGACTCCATGACGTATCCGTAGTCCGCGACGGAGAGGGCGAGGCGCGCGTTCTGCTCGACGAGAAGGATGGTCGTCCCCTCCTCCTCGTTGATCCGCCGGATGATCTCGAAGATCTCCTGCACGAGTATCGGCGCGAGCCCCAGCGACGGCTCATCGAGGAGCATGAGGCGGGGGCGGGCCATGAGCGCGCGCCCGAGCGCGAGCATCTGCTGCTCGCCGCCCGACAGGTAGCCCGCCCACTGCCGCTTCCGCTCCGCCAGCCGCGGGAAGTACCCGTAGACGCACTCGAGGTCCGCCGGCACCCCGCCGCGGTCGCGGCGCGTGTGCGCCCCCGCGAGCAGGTTCTCGTGCACCGTGAGGTGCTCGAACACGTGCCGCCCCTCGACGACCTGGAAGATCCCCCGGCGCACGATGCGATCCGCCGGCAGGCCGTGAATCTCGTGCCCGTCGAACCGGATCGATCCGTCCGTGACCTCGCCGTCCTCGACCTTGAGCAGGCCCGAAATCGCCTTGAGCGTCGTCGTCTTTCCGGCCCCGTTGGAGCCGAGGAGGGCGACGATGTGCCCTTCCGGCACCTCGAGCGACAGTCCGCGCAGGACGAGGATCACGTCGTCGTAGAGGACCTCGACGCTGTTGAGTTCGAGCAGGGCGTTGGCGCTCACCGAACTCAAGGGGCTGTGAGGACTTCCGTCAGCGGGGTCCACCGCCCGTCTTCGGCGCGGAAGAGCCGGAGCCCCTTCGACCCCCGGTGGTCGCTCGGCGTGAAGGTGAGCGGCGGCCCGGCCCCGCCCGTGTCGAGCCCATCGATCGTCTCCAGCGCCCGCTTGATGTTCTCTCCGGTCAGTTCCTGCCCCGCGTCGAGCACCCGCCGGATCCCCTCGACGAACACCGCCATCGTCCACCACCCCTGCGTGTACGCGTTCGTCTTGTCGCCGTAGTCATCGCCCCGGGACGCGAGGTAGTCGCGGATGTCCCGGACCCCCGGCACATCGGCGGTGAGCGGCGCCCACGGGATCGCCCCGACCACCCCTTCCGCCGCGTCCTCCGCCAGCCGCCACAGGAGCGCGTTGGCGCACCAGTTCAGGCACACGAACGTGGCGTCGATCCCCAGCCCCCGCGCGTTCCGCAGGGCCACGGCCGCCGGCGCGGAGGTGTTCTGGAACACGACGTACGTCGCGCCCGACTGGCCGATGCGGGAGAACTCCGCCGTGTAGTCCGTCGCCCCGCGCGGCATTTCGTACGCCGTGACGTCGACGCCGATCTCCCGCGCGTAGTCCTCGCCCCCCTGCACCCAGGGCGACAGGCCGAACGGACTCGCGTTGTGCATGAACGCGACCCGCGCGTTCCCCGCCCCGCCGTTCGCCCGGTGGTCCTCCGCGATCCAGCGCAGCACGATCCGGAACTGGTCGCTGTAGCTCGTCGCCACGAGAAAGTTGTAGGGCGATTCGTGCGCGTCTCCGAGCACGTGCGAGAGCGAGGCCGAGGAGAACGGGATCCGGTCCTCGGCGATCCTCAGCCGGAGCGCCTCCGTGTCGCCCGTCCCCCAGCCCATGAAGATGAGCGCGCCCTCCTGCACGAACTGCGTGTAGAGCTGCTCGGCCCTGTCGACCTGGTAGCCGTAGTCCTGGTAGATGAGCCGGACCGGCCGCCCCCCGACGCCGCCCCGCGCGTTGAGCCACTCGACGTGCCCCTGCACCCCCTCGGCGTAGTCGAGCCCCACGTCGGCCGTCGGACCCGTGAGGTCGA